>JANLZY010000297.1:0-3125 GCA_031359365.1 Methylotenera sp.
GTCATGAGCAACCTCTATAAAGAAATTACCATCAATGGTCTGTGGAAACAAAACACTGGCGTGGTTCAGTTATTAGGCTTGTGCCCAACTTTAGCCGTCACCACCACGGCGGTGAATGGATTAAGCTTAGGTTTAGCAACAGCACTGGTCATGGCGGCTGCCAATGGCTCTGTGTCACCTGTACGTAAGTTTGTACCTAACGAAATTCGCGTGCCAGTATTTATTTTAGTAATCGCGGCACTGGTGACAGTGATTGATTTATCAATTAACGGCTTCGCGCACTCTCTGCACAAAGTACTAGGCATCTTTATTCCACTCATTGTGGTGAACTGTATCGTACTGGCTCGAGTAGAATCATTCGCCGCTAAAAACTCGCCTGTGCCATCGATGCTGGATGGTTTTATGATGGGCTTGGGCTTAACTTTGGTGCTAGGTTTATTAGGTGCTATGCGTGAGTTTGTGGGTAAAGGCACAATATTATCTGGCTTGGATTTAGTCTTTAGCAGCATGCCTAAGCAGCTTTACACCATCCCTGATTACCATGGTTTCTTATTAGCTGTATTGCCGCCTGGCGCATTCTTAGGTTTAGGAACACTCATTGCGCTTCGTAATTGGATAGAAATTAGAAAAGCTGCCAAAATCAGTACCCCTACACCAAATCTAAAACCTGCGCTGAGTCATTGATATTGATGGTCATTAACATTCATGAATGAGCAAAAACGCTTTGAAATCTTTAAACGCTTAAGTATAGCTATTCCCAACCCATCGACAGAGCTCAAGCATAGCAGTACGTTTGAGCTGTTGATTGCGGTGATTTTATCAGCTCAGGCGACTGACAAGGGCGTGAATCTTGCCACTGATAAACTATTTGCTGTCGCTAATACACCAGAAAGTATTCTAGCCTTAGGTATATATGGTTTAGAGCATTACATCAAAACCATAGGCTTGTATCACGCAAAGGCAAAGAATGTCCTCGCCACCTGCCAAATGTTGATTACACAGCATGATTCGCAAGTACCCAATACACGCAAAGCTTTAGAAGCCTTGCCGGGCGTTGGTCGCAAAACAGCCAATGTGATTTTAAATACGGCATTTGGAGAACCTACGATTGCGGTAGATACGCATTTATTCAGACTAGGTAATCGCATTAAACTTGCAACAGGTAAAACTGTATTAGAAGTTGAAATGAAATATCTAAAAACAATACCCAAAGAATTTATGCAAGATGCGCATCATTTACTCATCTTGCATGGGCGCTATGTTTGCACCGCACGTAAACCAAAATGCGGCGAATGTTGTATTCAAGACCTGTGTGAATACGGTGCCAAAGAATATGCCGCTTATCCCACAGTACCTCCAACCCAGCCATGAAAGTCGCCACCAGTCTAGTACTAGGTAAGAAAGCCAGCTCTTCTTTGGTTGCTGAAGCCGTTTCTAGCGCAATGTTAAAGGCAGATATTACCGTTGCCTCTAGTGTCCTGCTGCTACTTACCTCTGAATTTGCAGATGACCCGCAACCAGCGATTACTGCCGCAGCAAAAGCCGCCAACTGCACTCAGGTATTTGGCTGCTCAGCTACAGGTATATTTACAGAAGAAGACTGGGTGTTAGATTCTCCAGCCGCGGCTGTCATGGTGTTTGGGGGTGATGTAAGTATACAAACAGCAAAACATCATCAGCCTGACCAAGTGTTATTAACCATCAGCGCCCCCAATGCGATTAACAGCACTTGGCTAAACGACGGCAATGCGCGTTATGGTGGCGTATCTGGTGATGCTGTAGGGCAAGGGCCTTTCTCTGTCTGGCAAAATGCCAAAGGTGGAAATACAGGAAAAATAGATGCGCACATTAATGGAATGAAGCTAGCAACTAAAGCTTCACATGGCTTTAAAATACTCACCAAGCCCAAACAAGTTCAGCAAACAAATGATTTTGATATTGCGCTATTAAACAATAAATCACCGCTAGCCGCCTTACAAAAGGCTTGGAAGATATACAGCAAAAGCGATGCCCCAGTTCCGCTGCACTTAATGATGGCAGTCTATGCCGATAGTGCTGAAGCGATTAACCATGGTGAGTTTAACCAAACGAACTTAATCAGCATGGATGAAGGTATTGGCAGCATTACCTTAGCGCAGCCACTTAACGTTGGGCAGTTTTTAAGTTGGGGTTTACGCGACCAAATGGTTGCTGAAGCGGATTTGCTACTAACGACTCAGCAGTTAAAGCAAGAGTTAGGCACTACCCCTGACTTTGGACTATTATTTTCCTGCTTAGGGCGCGGCCCTTTTTATGATGGCATAGACCACGACTTAAAAATCATCGCTCAGCAATTGCCAAACATGCCTTTAATTGGATTCTATGGTAATGGCGAAATTGCAAATATTGCGGGTAAGAATCAATTGCTGCCATACTCAGCTGTGCTTAGTTTGTTTGCAGAAAACTCCGCCACTTAATTTGAATTACCAAACATATATACACCATGAGCTTATACAACCCTACCCGCGATCAAGCCCGTCAATTTTTGTTTGATGCTTGGTCTAAATTCAAGCAACACTTAAGCCTGACCGATTTAGAAAAGATCGCGGTAGAAGTCATACAAATGCATCCTGAATACCATGTGATATTCGATTCGCCTGAACGTTTTATGCACCAACAATATTTTCCTGAAATGGGCGAAACCAATCCATTTTTGCATATCACCCTGCATTTATCCGTGATAGAGCAAATTAGCATCAACCAGCCTATAGGCATCACACAGATTTATGATAAATTACGTCAGCAACATCATGACACACACCTTGCGTATCATGATGTAATTGATTGCCTAGCCGAAACTATCTGGCAATCACAACGTAATAATCAAGCTTTAGATTCTGAACATTATCTGAGCTTACTCAAACAAAGGTCCGGTTTAATTTAATGAATACAAATGTTAATGACTGGCTAAACGATCACGGCGATTATCTGTATCGCTTTGCCTTAGCAAGGCTTCGTGACCCTCATCAAGCTGAGGATGCTGTACAGGAAACCATGCTAGCCGCTATTAAAAGTAATAGCTTTGAAGGCGACTCTTCTGCCAGGACTTGGTTGACTGGTATACTCAAACATAAAATAATCGACTT
>JANLZY010000318.1:0-6003 GCA_031359365.1 Methylotenera sp.
CAGATGAGTTAACTCATACAAATTTAGCGATACCAAATTCGATAGAAGAGATTTCATTTGACCTTGATTTTGCGACTGACACTGATGTTAAACCGATAGAAGAACCATTGCAGATGGATGCTTCAGAAATAAGCTTCGACTTTCCTAGCATTGAGGAGCCAGCTGTTGCAAAACCAAAAGTGACTGCTAAATCTGATGAATTTGAAACTAACACCTTCGATTTGTCCGATATCGATTTGAATCTAGCTGACGCTGAATCTGAACTGTCACATGAAAAACCTGCTCCTAAGAAAGCTGCTAATGCGGCTGGGATTGATTCACCAGATGTCAATATTAAGTTGGATCTTGTGGCAGCATATATTGATATGGATGATAAGGAGGGTGCACGCGAACTTTTAGAGGAAATTCTAAAAGAAGGTGGTCCCAATCAACAGTTACGTGCAAAGGAGTTATTAGATAGTTTGGCATAAACTTAGTTAAATAAAAAAGCCGAGCCGATTGCTCGGCTTTTTTATTTAAGCGGACAGCACTTAAATAAAAATTATGCATCCATTCGTTAAAATTTTACTATTCATTTTTACTTTGTTACTCATGAGCTATCTGAGTAATGCCTACTTATTGCTGATGTGTCTGTTTCTATTTGCTTACGCGACATGGTTAGCGCGGAGTGATTTTTTACGTGTGGTTAGGCGTATGAAGTGGTTATTTATTTCAATATTTGTAATTTACGCTTTTGGTACGCCAGGCGAGTATATTCAACACATACCAGCTAGTGCAGCACCTACAGTCGAAGGCTGCATATTGGGAGGGGGGCAAATTGCCAAACTATTAATCGCGCTTGCTACTCTAAATATATTGTTTGCAACAAGCTCGAGAGAGCAATTGATGATAGGGCTACATTTATTACTTTCCCCACTTAATTTATTAGGCTTAAATACTAATAGATTTATCGCTAGACTCTTGCTTACATTGGATTATGTTGAGGAGTTAGCGGCAAAAGAGAAGTTTAAATTTGATCAACTGGATAATATGCTTTCCACAACTGAGTTGCTGAATAAAGATAGAGTAATCGTGTTGGAGAACATCCCGTTTAAGTGGAGTGACATACTTGTGGTTATGGTATTGCTTGTTAGCACAATTGCACTATTTTATTTTAGAGTGCTTAATTTTAAGGTCTTGTTTTGATTAAGGTGTCGCTTTGAGAATTGCGCTTGGCTTAGCTTATGATGGCGCGAACTTTTGTGGTTGGCAAAGCCAGTCTAATGGGGGTGGGGTTCAAGACGCACTTGAGTTGGCTATTTCAAACATCGCTCAACATCAAGTGAGAGTGCATGCTGCAGGCCGCACCGATGCAGGTGTACATGCTCGTTGTCAGGTTGTTCATTTTGATACGACAAGCATTCGCCCCGTTACCGCTTGGGTGCGTGGCGTCAATGCACACTTACCTGAAACTGTTCGGGTGGAGTGGGCACATGAAGTGGATGAGGATTTTCATGCCCGCTTTTCAGCATTTTCACGCAGTTACCAGTATTTACTTTATAACGCGCCGGTCGCACCGGCCTTAATGGCAACCAAGGCTGGCTGGTTTCATTTGCCGCTAAATGGCGGAGCGATGTCCGAAGCCGCAAGTTATTTGGTAGGTAAGCATGATTTTAGTGGATTTCGAGCTTCAGAGTGCCAGGCTAAAACTGCGACAAGAAATATGATTAAGTCTGATGTGAAAATGGTGGGAAAATATTTCATCTTTGAATTTACTGCTAATGCATTTTTACAGCATCAAGTACGTAATATGATAGGTGCGTTGGTTTATATAGGCAAAGGTGCGTACCCTCCAAGCTATATGAAAGAGTTGCTGCAGAAGCGTGATAGAACTTTATCACCGCCCACTTTTTCACCCAATGGCCTATATTTAACTGGAGTAGGCTACGACCAAAAATGGGGACTTCCTATCAATCAAGCTGACAATCGGCAAGACATACAAAGCACCATCCAAAGTAACATCCAAGTGCTCATTTAAGCGTTACAATAACGCTTTAGGCATTTTGCTAAATCTGTGAAAGATATTCTTGAGAGTTAGAGTCAAAATTTGTGGTATCACACGTCTTGAAGATGCATTATGCGCAGTTGAACAGGGCGCGGATGCGATTGGCTTAGTCTTTTATGATCAGAGTCCACGAAATGTCAGTATCAATCAGGCGATAGAGATTGCTAACTATATTCCTGCATTTGTCAGCGTAGTTGGCTTGTTTGTAAATGCTGAACCAAGCTTCATTAATGAAGTCATATCCAGCTCTAAGATAGATCTTTTGCAGTTCCATGGCGACGAAAGTTCAGAAGAGTGTGCCAGCTACTGCTTACCTTTTATCAAAGCAATTCGCGTTCAGTCGGACACAAATTTGGTACAATATGCAAAGGAGTATTCAGCCGCTAAAGCCTTACTGTTAGATGCATATACTGAGGGTGTTGCTGGCGGAACAGGGCACGTATTTGATTGGAATTTAATCCCTAAACAGTTGGCAAAACCAATTATACTCGCCGGCGGTTTAAAAGCTGATAATGTAGCTCATGCGATACAGCAAGTATTGCCCTATGCCGTGGATGTGAGTGGTGGAGTAGAAGCCTCAAAGGGCGTTAAAGATGCAGCAAAAATTTCTGCATTTATGCGCCAAGTTTATAGCAATTAAAATAGTCGTTTAGCAATATCAACTTGTAAAATATTGCCTAAAAATTGAATGTGGAGAACTAGAAATGCAGCTTTATGATATGCCAGATGCACGTGGGCACTTTGGACAATTTGGTGGTACCTTTGTTGCTGAAACTTTAGTTGAAGCGCTAGAAGAGTTACGTGCGATGTATGAAAAATACAGGCACGATCCAGTATTTTTAGCGGAATACGCTTATGATTTAAAGCATTTTGTAGGTCGCCCAAGCCCAATTTATCATGCAAAACGTTTGTCTGATAAAGTCGGTGGTGCGCAGATTTACCTTAAACGTGAAGATCTTAACCACACTGGCGCTCACAAAATCAACAACACAATCGGTCAAGCTTTATTGGCTAAGCGTATGGGTAAACCACGCGTGATTGCAGAAACAGGTGCTGGTCAGCATGGTGTTGCTACGGCAACGATTGCAGCCCGTTTAGGGCTTGAGTGCGTTGTTTATATGGGTTCTGAAGACGTTAAGCGTCAAGCGCCAAACGTATTTAGAATGAAGTTATTGGGTGCAACTGTTGTGCCTGTTGAAAGTGGCTCTAAAACGCTTAAAGATGCGTTGAATGAAGCGATGCGCGACTGGGTGACTAATGTTCATAACACTTTTTATATTATCGGCACGGTAGCAGGCCCACATCCATACCCTATGATGGTGCGTGATTTCCAAGCGGTGATTGGTATTGAAGCCAAAGAACAGATGATGGAAATGGTGGGTCGTCAGCCTGATGCAGTAGTGGCTTGCGTAGGTGGTGGCTCAAATGCGATGGGTATTTTCTACCCTTATATTGATGTGCCAAATGTGCGCTTAATCGGCGTAGAAGCTGCTGGATTGGGTATGGAAACAGGTAAGCATGCTGCACCGTTAACGGCGAATAGCCCTGTAGGCGTGTTGCATGGTAACCGTACTTATTTAATGCAAGATACTGATGGCAATATCATTGAAACGCACTCAGTTTCTGCTGGTTTGGATTATCCTGGTGTGGGTCCAGAACATGCCTGGTTGAAAGACATCAAACGTGCTGAATACGTTGCGATTACTGATGATGAAGCCATGGCAGCATTTCATAATCTTTGCCGTACAGAAGGCATTATCCCAGCATTAGAATCTAGCCATGCGTTGGCTTACGCTGAGAAGCTCGCTAAAACAATGAGCAAAGACCAAATTATTCTAGTTAACTTATCAGGTCGTGGCGATAAAGACATTAATACCGTTGCCAAGCTAGCTAACATTACTCTTTAATTTATAAAAAATATAACTCATGTCACGTATTCAAACAGTTTTTACAGCGCTCAAACAACAAGGCAAAACAGCTTTGATCCCATACATCACAGCGGGTGATCCACACCCTAAGCACACAGTAAATCTGATGCACACTTTGGTTAAACATGGTGCAGATATGATAGAGCTAGGTGTACCATTTTCTGACCCAATGGCAGATGGCCCAGTGATTCAACGCGCCAGTGAGCGTGCTCTAATGCATAAAGTTGGTTTAACTGCGGTGCTAGATATGGTTAAAACATTTCGTGAAACCAATCAAACAACGCCGATTATACTGATGGGCTATGCTAATCCCATTGAAGCCATCGGCGCTACTGCGTTCGCTGACCGTGCAAAAGCGGCCGATGTAGATGGCGTGATTACTGTAGATTATCCGCCAGAAGAATGTGGTGACTTTGTTCAGCAGTTACGTTCTAGAGATATTGATCCTGTATTTTTGTTGTCACCAACAACTGACCAAAAACGTGTGGATTTAATTGTGAATCAAGCCAGTGGCTTTGTTTACTACGTGTCACTAAAAGGCGTTACTGGCGCTGCTAATTTGGATATTGTTGAAGTCTCACAGCGTGTTGCTTCGATTCGTAAACAAACTAATTTGCCAGTAGGTGTGGGTTTTGGTATTCGCGATGCGGCTACGGCAAAAGCCACTGCGGCGATTGCTGATGCTGTAGTTGTTGGTAGTCGCATGGTGCAAACCATTGAAGCCTCAAATGATGATAATTTGTTAAACAATGTGGCAACATTAATGGACGAACTTAAAACTGCAGTAGATGCTGCAAAATAACTAGTTATAAAATAATTAAACGATAAAATCGTATAAAGAGTTACCAAGGGGATAGTGCTATGGGTTGGTTAAATCAATTACCACAAAAAATTAAACGTGTTGTTGGCGGAGACAAAAAAACTGTACCAGAAGGTTTGTGGAGCAAATGTCCTGCTTGCCAAACAGTTTTGTATATGAAAGATCTAGCTGACAACGCTGAAGTTTGCCCTAAATGTTCTTATCACAATCGTATTGGCGCTCGCGCAAGATTGGCTCAGCTGCTAGATGCAGAAGGTCAATTCGAAATCGGTGCAAATGTAGTTGCTGTTGATACGCTGAAATTTAAAGATAGTAAAAGTTATGCAGAGCGCATCAGAGAGTCACAAAAATCTGTAGGTGAAAAAGATGCGCTTATTGTGATGCAAGGTGCTATCAAAACTGTACCAGTAGTGGTAGCAGCATTTGAATTCAAGTTCATGGGCGGCTCTATGGGCTCAGTCGTTGGTGAGCGTTTTGTCCGCGGTGTGCAGACAGCTATTGATAACAAAATGGCTTTCATTTGTATTTCTGCCAGTGGCGGTGCGCGTATGCAAGAGGGTTTACTCTCACTGATGCAGATGGCTAAAACTAGTGCAGCTTTAACGCAGTTGAGTAAAGCTGGATTACCATTTATCTCTGTATTAACTGATCCAACCATGGGCGGCGTATCAGCAAGTTTTGCCATGTTAGGCGATATTATTGTGGCAGAACCACAAGCGCTAATTGGCTTTGCTGGTCCACGCGTGATTGAGCAAACTGTGCGTGAAACCTTGCCACACGGCTTTCAGCGTGCAGAGTTTTTGCTTGAGCATGGCGCTATTGATTTGATTATAGATAGACGTGAAATGCGCAATCGATTAGCCGGTCTTTTGGCTGGCTTGATGCGCCTTCCCGTTGCGGCATAACTATTTGCGCATAGCTATTTTTCAATTGTTTCAATGCCCGAGGCTGACTTTAGCTGATGGTTCACCACATGCATAATTCTAAATCGACGAAAACCTTAGCCGAATGGCTAAGTTACATTGAAAGTTTGCACCCTAAATCTATTGCAATGGGCTTGGATAGGGTTAAGCAGGTGATTGATCGTCTGAAATTACACCCTAAATTTACCATTATTACTGTAGCTGGTACCAATGGTAAGGGTTCTACATGTGCAATGTTAGAGCAAATCTATACCAATGCGGGCTATCAAGTTGGCTGTTATACCTCAC
>JANLZY010000404.1:0-2539 GCA_031359365.1 Methylotenera sp.
CGCATGGCCATTGGCGAATCAATTACCAATATCGCCGCCTGTTTGATTGATGATTTAAGCGTATTGAAACTATCAGCAAACTGGATGGCGCAAGCAGGCCATGTAGGTGAAGATGCTGCCTTGTTTGAAACAGTAAAAGCAGTCGGTATGGAGCTTTGCCCACAATTAGGAATCAGTATTCCAGTGGGTAAAGATTCAATGTCGATGAAAACCGTGTGGAATGAAGACGGTCAAAATAAGGCTGTCACGTCACCAATTTCATTGGTGGTGACCGCTTTTGCAACAACGCCAGATGCGCGTAAAACCTTAACGCCGCAATTGCAAACTGACGTGGCCTCTAAGTTAATCTTGATTGATTTAGGCGCAGGCAAAAACCGGATGGGTGGATCAAGCTTGGCTCAGGTTTATGGTGTGGTAGGTGATGTCGCGCCAGATGTGGACGATGCAGCGCAACTGAAGCATTTCTTTAATACGATTCAGCAATTGAATAAAGCAGACAAAATTTCAGCTTACCATGACCGTTCAGATGGTGGTTTATTTACCACTTTAGTTGAAATGGCATTTGCTAGTCATTGTGGTTTGAATGTCGATATTTCTGCCTTGCAAGGCGATGTGGCGGGTGCATTGTACAACGAGGAATTAGGTGCTGTGATTCAAGTGGCAGCAGCTGACGCAGAGTCTATCGTTAAGCAGTTTAATGGTTTGGCGCATGTTGTGGGTGAGGTTGTCGCTGGCAATCAAATTGAAATTAAACAGCATGGCAAAGTGGTATTTAGTGATACGCGCGTTAACTTGCATCGTATGTGGTCTGAAACGACTTATCAAATGCAAAAGTTGCGTGATAACCCAGCTTGTGCGCAACAAGAATATGACCGTATTTTAGATGAAAGCAATCGTGGACTATTTACCGAGCTGACATTTAATCCAAGTGACAATATTTCTGCGCCTTACATCTCTACAAGCGTACGTCCAAAAATGGCAATTCTACGTGAGCAGGGAGTGAATGGTCATGTTGAAATGGCCGCCTCATTCGACCGTGCTGGTTTTGCCAGCTATGACGTGCATATGAGCGATATTATTGCTGGCAGAGTTTCGCTAAAAGATTTTGCAGGAGTTGTAGCTTGCGGCGGATTCTCATACGGTGATGTACTAGGGGCAGGTGAAGGTTGGGCGAAATCTATCTTATTTAACGCACGTGCGCGCGATGAGTTCTCAGCATTCTTTAACCGTACCGATAGCTTTGCATTAGGCGTATGTAACGGTTGCCAGATGATGAGTAATTTACAAAGCATCATTCCAGGTGCAGCGCATTGGCCACATTTTGTAAAAAATAAATCTGAACAATTTGAAGCTAGATTAGCAATGGTTGAGGTTTTAGAGTCACCATCATTATTCTTTAATGGCATGGCAGGTAGCAAAATGCCAATTGCTGTAGCGCATGGCGAAGGATTTACGGAGTTCAAAGAACCTTCTGAAAATTTCGCAGTCAATGAGGTGTTAGCGAAAAAGTTGGTGACGATGCGCTTTATTGATAATGCATCTATGCCAACAACGAGTTATCCATATAATCCCAATGGTTCGCCTCAGGGGATTACAGGATTAACAACCACAGATGGACGTTTTAGTATTATGATGCCACATCCAGAAAGAGTGATTCGTAATGTTCAAAACACGTGGCAACGTTGCGAAGGTAGCGAAGATAGCGCTTGGATTAGGATGTTCCGTAATGCGAGAAAATTTGTTGGGTAGTCTTTATAAAAATACATTAACTAGAAGTTTGGAGAATAATTAGCATGAATATGTTTAAAGCAATATTAGCAGTGGTAGCCTTAAGTTTTTCACTTAATAGTTTTGCACTTACTGATGAAGAATACCTAGCGCTAACAGACGCAATTAGTACTGGAAATACTAAAGTCGTCAAAAAATTTATGGATGCTGATCCAACGCTAGTTAACCAAAAGTTTTTCGCTTGGGAACCATTGCAAATGGCTGCCTCACACGGCAACCTAGATATTGTAAAATATTTAATCGCAAAAGGTGCAGATAAAAACTACGTACACCCTGCAAGCGAAAACACAGCTTTTCATATGGCGGCATTTAGCGGCAATGTAGAACTAATTAAGTTTTTAGCGGCAAGTGGTGTAGATGTTAATTTAAAGTTAAAAGGTGATGTTTCACTTATTCGTTACTTCCGTGATCAAGATCAGCCTGATATGGTGAAGTTAATGGAATCTTTAGGTGTTAAAGATGATGGCTGTAAAGACGAAAAATGCTTCTAAATTTAATGTGACTACAGTTACGCATATAAAGTAAAAAAACAATTAGAATGATGTTTTGAATTTTCTACAAAACATCATGAAGCTTATACAAAACACTTACTTTAAAAAAGCTTTATTTAAAAGCAGAGCTTTCTTAGCTTTACTACTGACAACCTCAGTTTGCTTACCTTCTACTGGTAATGCAACTGAGGTTTCTGTTTATTCAGACATCCAAAATATCCACATACGCCAGTTAGCGGCTTCATGCGCGGCATGTCATG
>JANLZY010000413.1:0-3656 GCA_031359365.1 Methylotenera sp.
CAGGGTACCGTTAGTACCACCGAAACCAAACGAATTTTTTATTGCTAGATTAATCGACATTTTGCGTGCGGTATTAGCGCAGTAATCGAGATCACATGCAGGATCTTGATTAAAGATATTGATCGTTGGCGGCGATACTTGGTTGTAGATAGAAAGTACGGTAAATACTGACTCTAAACCACCAGCGCCGCCAAGCAAGTGGCCAGTCATTGATTTAGTTGAGTTAACAACTAGATTTTTAGAGTGGTCACAAAATGCCGCTTTAATTGCATTAGTTTCGTTAGAATCGCCTAATGGCGTTGAGGTACCGTGCGCATTGATAAATTGAACTTCGCTAGGATCAATACCCGCATTATTCATCGCATTACGCATCGACCTACGTGGCCCATCCATGTTTGGAGCGGTCATATGATAAGCATCAGCGCTCATACCATAACCACTTAATTCAGCATAGATTCTAGCTCCACGTGCTTTGGCATGCTCATACTCCTCAAGCACCAAAACTCCAGCACCCTCGCCAATTACAAAACCGTCACGGTCTTTATCCCAAGGGCGGCTAGCCGTTGCAGGATCATCATTGCGAGTAGATAAGGCACGTGAAGCAGCAAAGCCGCCCACACTTAATCGCGTAATAGCAGCTTCTGCACCACCCGCAATCATTACATCGGCATCACCATATTCAATCATGCGTGAAGCATCGCCAATCGAGTGTGTACCTGTTGTACAAGCCGTCACAATCGCTACGTTTGGACCTTTGAGGCCGAACATAATCGATAAATTACCTGAAATCATATTAATAATCGTGCCAGGAATAAAGAATGGTGAGATTTTGCGCGGACCTGATTCTTGATAAAGAATATCGGTATCTTCAATAAATTGCATACCACCAATGCCGGAACCAATAGAAACGCCGATACGCTCAGCATTCTCTTCCGTTACTTCAAGACCTGAATCATTAAACGCCTCAATTCCGGCGGCTAAACCGAACTGAATGAAGGTATCCATGCGTCTAGCGTCTTTCGCTGAAATGAAATCTTCAGCATTAAAGTTTTTCACTTCACCAGCTATGGTGGAAGAAAATGCGCTAGCATCAAATTTTGTAATTTGTGTAATGCCTGATTTACCAGCAATAATGTTATCCCAAGCAGTTTTAACACCAATACCTACAGGTGAAACTACACCAAGACCAGTAACAACGACGCGACGTTTATTTGTAACATTAGACATAAGAAAGTCTCTTAGAAATGATTAACCCAGAAATATTTTACAAATAATTGTTAAATGATTTCTGGGTTTTGCAGCAATTGCAAGGCGTTAGTCACATGTAACAGTGTTCTAACGCCTATGTGAATTTATTTTAAGTTCGTATTGATGTAATCAATCGCTAGTTGAACTGTAGTGATTTTTTCTGCTTCTTCATCAGGAATTTCACAATCAAACTCTTCTTCTAGTGCCATTACAAGCTCAACGGTATCGAGCGAATCAGCACCTAAATCATCTACAAATGATGATGAATTTTTCACATCAGCTTCATTTGCACCAAGTTGCTCAGTAACAATTTTTTTAACACGTTGTTCGATGTCAGACATCTAAATACCCCTTTAAATTAAAAATAGCTATATATAGAATCTATATATAAAAATATAGTACAGCTAAGACAGTATTCTACCAAAACTCAAGCAGAATATAAAAAAACTTTTACACCATTAACATGCCACCATTCACATGAATTGTTTCACCAGTAATATAGGCTGCATTTGGTGAAGCAAGAAATGCCACGGTAGCTGCAATTTCTTTCACGTTACCCAAGCGCCCTGCGGGAATGCGCGCAAGCATTTTAACCGTTACTTCTTCAGGCAATTCAGCTGTCATGTCAGTATCAATAAAGCCAGGTGCTACACAATTCACGGTAATGCCACGACTGCCGACTTCTGCAGCTAAGGACTTAGTAAAGCCTGTCATGCCAGCTTTTGCAGCTGCGTAATTTGTTTGTCCAGCATTGCCCATATGTCCAACTACAGATGAAATGCTGATAATGCGGCCTGTACGCGCTTTCATCATTGGGCGCAATACTGCTTGGCTCATGCGGAAAACAGAAGTTAGATTAGTGCTTAGGACGTCATCCCAGTCTTCATCTTTCATGCGCATCAGCAGCGTGTCACGAGTAATACCGGCATTATTCACCAAAATACTCACATCACCATATTTTCCACTTATTGTTTTTAGTATGGCGGCTACCTGTGCGGCATCATTGACGTTTAATGCCATGCCTTCGCCTTTGATATTTGCACTGGCAAAAGTGCTGCTGATTGACGCTGCACCATTTTCTGAAGTTGCTGTTCCAATAACAATCGCACCTTGTTCACCAAGTGCTTGTGCAATAGCAGCGCCAATACCACGACTTGCACCCGTGATTAAAGCAATTTGTCCAGTTAACATATTAAGCCTTTGTATAAACTATATTTTTATTAAATTATCTTAAAGTTGGCTTTGAAACTCATTCAAAGTCTCATTGTTAGTCAGCGCTACGCATGACAATTCAGCCACGATACGTTTAGTCAAACCTGCTAAAACCTTACCAGGACCACACTCTGCCGCCTGCGTAATGCCTAGTGCATGAATGGCATGTATTGTTTCGACCCAACGCACAGGGCTATATAACTGGCGCACCAAGGCATCTTTTATTTTCTCTGCGTATTGATAAGCCGCAACATCTGCATTTTGTATGACTGAGATTTGCGGCGCGTTTACCGTTACATTTTTCAAATATTCTGCAAGCTTTACTGCAGCTGGCTTCATTAACGCACAATGAGAAGGTACGCTGACAGGCAATGGTAACGCACGTTTAGCGCCTTTCGACTTTGCTAACTCCATGCCTCGTTCTACAGCTGCTTTATTTCCAGCAATCACTACTTGGCCAGGTGAGTTAAAGTTTACCGCTTCAAGCACTTCATTTTGTGCGGCTTCTGCACAAACTTCACGCACCACAGCATCATCCAAACCCAGTATTGCCGCCATTGCACCAACGCCTGCTGGAACCGCGCTTTGCATTACTTCAGCGCGGTAGCGAACTAATGGAAGCGCATCAGCAAATGATAAGGCGCCGGATGCAACCAAAGCCGTGTATTCACCAAGACTGTGACCAGCTAGTACACTTGGAAGCTTGTAGGTAGAAGCTTGCCAAGCTCGCCATGAAGCAACACCAGCAATCAGCATAATAGGTTGAGTATTAGTTGTTTCGTTGATAGCTTCATTAGGCTCAGTAGCCATAGACCAGAAATCAAGACCTAGAACATCAGAGGCTTCGGTAAAAGTATCGCGGATAATGGCTGACTCGCCAAAACCATTCATCATACCAACTGATTGAGAGCCTTGACCAGGAAATAGAAATGCAAATTTATTCATAGATTTTTATTGCTAATTATATGGTTACTAATTATTTTATATAGCGACGATGTGAGCTGATAATGTCTGTCGTGAAGTTAATACTTAATTAATGCAGAGCCCCAAGTAAAACCGCCACCAAAAGCTTCCATTAAAATGGTTTCGCCACGTTTAATGCGGCCATCACGGACCGCCGTGTCTAGTGCTAATGGTATAGAAGCAGCGGATGTATTGCCATGCTTATCCACGGTGACCACGACATTATCCATGCT
>JANLZY010000415.1:0-1948 GCA_031359365.1 Methylotenera sp.
CGAGGTGTCCAATTTTTTGTCATAGTAATTAATTGGCTGATTTGCTTAGACAGTTTATTCTGCCGTATTGGTAGGCTTTTGCTTACTCAGCATTGTCAGATAAAGTGCCTCAACTTTATCACGTGCCCATGGAGTTCTGCGCAAGAACTTTAAGCTAGATTGAATACTAGGATCATTGCTGAAGCAATTGACAAGAATGCGCTCTGCTAGACCATCCCAGCCGTAATGGTCTGCTAAATCCGTCACTATTTGCTCTAGCTTGATGCCATGTAAAGGGTTGTTATGCTGAGTAGGCGCAGTGTTGGTCATATTATAAAAAACGATCCAGAAGTTTTCTACTTGGTTTATCTAATTGGTCTATTTCTTTAATCAAAAAATCGATGCCGTGACTATCTGAAATAAGCAGGCTGGTGTGTGTTAATCGGCGAATATGATCTTCAGATTTTAACGTGAGTGTTGCCTCACCGCGATTCGTCATGAGTTGCCAAGTGCTTGGTGTGGCAAAGCTTGATACGTGCATAATGCGATGAATTTCCGGCATGAATTCCCTTTGCGTCAACTCCTCAGCGATCAGTGTTCGTATGTCTTCTGACAAATCTGATAGTTGATTAATCCATGCCAGCTCATGACCTTCACGATTCATCAGTGAGAGTCCGTCATCTGCCGCAGAGATTGGAAAGGCACGAACAGGATACACGCCATTGTGAACCTCATTACAACGTGTGGTGAGTTGCAATTGCCCTGCGGAATTGCGTATCAGTTTGAAGTCTTCAAAAGTTTGTTTCACCATCATGAGTTCATTTCTTTACTGGCAATTTCGTCGTCAGAACTTAAGTCATCTAAATCAGTATCCACATTTCTAGCCTGTGCTTGGTATAGGCGATAATAAGCACCTTCTTTTGCCATTAACTCATCGTGGCTACCTATTTCAACCACTTCGCCTTGATCTAATACCACTAAGCGATTCGCCTTGTGCAAAGTAGAAAGACGGTGCGCAATCGCAATAGTTGTGCGACCTTGAACTAAGTTATCTAATGCCTTTTGAATTTCTTTTTCAGTTTCTGTATCTACCGAGGCTGTTGCTTCATCAAGAATTAAAATATGCGGATCTATCAGCAATGCACGTGCAATTGAAATGCGCTGACGTTCGCCGCCAGATAAGCCGTGTCCACGTTCGCCAACTAAAGAGTCATAACCATGCGGTAGTCGTAAAATAAACTCGTGAGCATGCGCAGCGCGAGCAGCAGCGACGATTTCAGCTCGGCTTGCATTAGGTTTTCCGTAGGCAATATTGTCAGCAATACTGCCAAAGAATAAGAAAGGATCTTGTAATACTAGCCCAATATTACGTCTATATTCAGAAATAGGCAGCGAGCGAATATTGACGCCATCTAGACTGATTGAACCGCTTGAAACGTCGTAAAAACGACACATAAGATTGACCAAAGTACTTTTGCCTGAGCCGCTATGGCCAACTAAGCCTATCATTTCACCGGGCTGTATGGTCAGGTTGATGTTTTTAATTACAGCGCGATTGCCGTAACGAAAGCCTGCATTGGTAATTTCGATCTTGCCAGTGACTTTCTCTAAGTGTACTGGATTAGTCGCTTCTGGAACGCTGGAAACATGGTCAAGAATATCAAAAATACGTTTGGCGCCAGATGCAGCTTTTTGTGTGACTGAAACAATGCGGCTCATGGAATCTAAGCGCGTATAAAAGCGGCTGATATAGGCAAGAAAAGCAGTTAATACACCCACGCTGATTTCGTTACGAGACACTTGCCAAATACCAAATGCCCAGACTAATAACAAGCCAATTTCCGTAAGCAGGGTCACACTGGGTGAGAATAGCGACCAGATTTTATTAATGCGGTCATTTACCAAAAGGTTCTGTTGATTAGCTTCGCGGAAGCGCGTAGCCTCACGATTTTCTTGTGCAAAAGCTTTT
>JANLZY010000061.1:0-5576 GCA_031359365.1 Methylotenera sp.
ATGATTCAGCCTAAATTATTACTTTCCCTTTATTGGCACATGCATCAGCCAGATTACCGTGACATTGTCAGCAATGAATATGTGCTCCCATGGACATATCTGCATGCGATAAAAGATTATAGTGATATGGCATATCACTTAGAAGCTAATCCAAAAGCCCGCGTCAGCTTTAATTTTGTGCCCATTTTGCTAGAGCAGTTAGAAGATTACACTCTTCAGTTTACTCAAAATCATATTCGTGACCCATTATTGGCTTTGCTGATTGAGCCAGGTTTAGCTGGTATCAGCTATGAGCAATGTCGTTTAATTGTGAATAGCTGCTTTAAGAGCCATCACGAAAAAATGCTAAGCCCATTTCCACATTATCAGCGTCTATTGCAGTTGTACCAGCTCATAGAACCGATTTCTAATGATAAAGAGGCGTTTCATTATTTATCTGCACAATACAAGGCCGATTTATTAGTCTGGTATCACTTAGCTTGGTGTGGCGAGAGTTTGCGTCGCAATAACAAAGTAGTGCAGGCGCTGATGTCTAAAGGCATAAGTTTTACCTTAGAAGATAGAGCTCAGTTGTTTGATGTGATAGCCGAAACAATTTCCAACTTAATCCCACGTTATAAAGCATTGATGAAATCTAAGCAGATTGAGATTTCTACTACGCCTTACTATCACCCAATTTTGCCATTATTAATAGATTTTAAATCTTCGATTGATGCCATGCCGTATGCGCCTTTACCTAAGTTTGCCAGGTATGCGGGTGGGCAAGAACGTGCTGCCGCGCATGTTGTAGCAGCGAGTAAGTATCATACTAATTTATTTGGACAAGTACCCCGTGGAATGTGGCCCGCTGAGGGCGGCGTGTCTAATGCTGCGCTCTCGCTAATGGCGGAACATGGCGTGGAATGGGCAGCTACAGGGCAGGCAGTGTTGGCTAATAGCTTGTTGAAATCACAAATGGGTTTGCAAGATAAAAGTGAGTATCTCTATCAACCATACCGTGTGACGAATGGTAAAGAGGATATTTTATGCTTTTTTAGGGACGATAATCTTTCAGATAAAATTGGCTTTGAATACGCAAAAATGCATACGCCTGATGCTGTGAGTGACTTTATACAAACATTAGAGGGCATTCACCAAGCCAATTCCAATGAACGCGCCAAGGTCGTAAGCGTTATATTAGATGGTGAAAATGCTTGGGAGTACTACCCCTACAATGGCTATTACTTTTTGAACGAATTGTATGCGGCGCTGACCAATCATCCTGATATTGAAATGACGACCTTTAGCGACATCGTTGATTTATATCAATCTAAAGAATATAAAACTAGCGGAATATCCGCCCCCGCTCTGCCACAAATTGCGGCTGGCAGCTGGGTATACGGCACATTTAGTACTTGGATTGGTAGTAAAGATAAAAATTTAGCATGGGATTTACTCTGCGCCGCGAAAAAAACCTACGACAATGTGATGTTGAGTAATAGTTTAAATGCTAATCAATTGAAAGCCTGTGAACGCCAGCTTTCAATTTGTGAAGGTTCAGATTGGTTTTGGTGGTTTGGTGACTATAACTCGTCAGATAGTGTGGCGAGCTTTGATCAGCTGTATCGTCGCAATTTAATTAACTTGTATACCTTGCTACAACAGCCTGTACCAGCAGTTTTGCATAAAACAATTAGTGCAGGTGGTGGTAATGCAGATAATGCTGGCACAATGCGTAGAGGGCAGGTTTAAGCTCAATGTCAGCAAGCGCATACAGATGCATTAGTGTTAACCGGCTTCACGTCAACATCATTTTATGTAGGTAATAATGAAACTCACTAATTTATCTCTTTTATCTCAACGCCGATCTGGGGTGTTGTTACACATCAGCTCTCTGCCTAACTCACCTGACGCGAGTGATTTAGGGGTGGGTGATTTAGGTGCGGAAGCTTACCGCTTTGTAGATTTCTTAAATAGCATTGGTGTCAGTGTTTGGCAAACATTGCCAATCAATATGCCGCATGCGGATAACTCTCCTTATCAATGTTTATCGGCTTTTGCGGGCAATCCAGATTTCATTAGTCTGGAAAGTCTGCAATCACAAGGCTTGCTTACCAGTAAAGATTTAAGCTGTCAGTCAGTCAGTAAAACCGATTTACTTGCAACGGCCTATGAAACTTTTCGCCAGCAAGCCAAGCATGCGGAATCTTTAGCTGAGAAAGCACAGCTGGATTTTAAAAAATTCTGTAAAAAACAATCGTACTGGCTAAGTGACTTCGCTTTATTTTTAGCGTTGCGTCATAAGTTTAATCAGGCCGGCTGGCAATACTGGCCTGACGCCTACAAGAATAGAGATGCTGCAACGCTTAAGCAGGCACGTAAAGAATTGGCACATGAAATCGCCATCATTCAATTCACGCAATTTATATTTTTCACCCAATGGCTAGCACTTAAGGCTTATGCTGCCGCCAAGAACGTTTATTTGTTTGGTGACATTCCAATTTTTGTTGCATACGACAGTGCTGAAGTGTGGGCGTACCCGTATTTCTTTAAGCTAGATGAGTATAAAAATATGGCTGTGGTGGCAGGCGTGCCTCCAGATTACTTCTGCGCCACAGGGCAGCGTTGGGGTAACCCACACTATAACTGGGATGCGATGGCAGCCGATGGCTTTAGCTGGTGGGTTTCGCGCATGGCAACGCAAAGTGCCTTGTTTGATATTGTACGAATAGATCATTTTAGAGGTTTAGAAGCGGCTTGGGAGATTCCTGCAAGTGAAGAAACAGCGATTAATGGTCAGTGGGTGGTCGCACCAGGTGAAGCATTGTTGGCAGCCATTTTTAAGGCCTTACCTAAGATTTGTTTAGTTGCGGAAGATTTGGGCATTATTACGCCAGAAGTGGATGCGCTAAGACATGAATACAATTTACCAGGTATGAAAATTTTGCAGTTTGCGTTTAGTGGTCAAGATGATAATCCGTATTTACCACATCATATCGAAGCTAACAGTGTTGCTTACACAGGTACGCACGATAATGACACCACGCTTGGTTGGTATAACGCTTTAGATGAGCATCAGCGTGGTCATGTGCAGGCTTATATATATTCGTCGCGTTCTGAGGAACATGATGTGCATATGCCGGCCGACTTAATTAATCTGGTATTTGAATCTCATGCACAATTAGCGATTATTCCTATGCAAGATATATTGGCGCTGGATTCTAGTCATCGTATGAATACCCCGGGTACATGCACAGGCAATTGGCATTGGCGTTTTAATTGGCAACAGCTAACAGCTGCCCAAACAGAAAGTATTGCTGAAGTGATTACCCGTACGGGACGAAGTTAATATTATGGAGGCGTCATCATGGCAGTGTTGATCGGCATTGATGTTGGCGGTACAAACCTGCGTTTGGGCGTGGTTGATTATGATGAAACTGCACCTAACACGCCTCCTCGCCTGATAGAGGAAAAGCGCTTTCATACTGACTTTTCTAACTTTTGTAAAATACATACGCCAGAGCAAGCTTGGCGAGCCATTTTAAATATTACTGCAGCGGCAATTGATAGCATGCATGTGAAGTACCCCAATATATCGGCTGTTGGCATAGGCTTTCCAGGTTTTATTGATCCGCATACTCAAAGAATTTCGCAGTCTCCAAATTTACCTGGTTTAGTTGATGTGGATTTAAGTGCCGATTTAAGCCGGCTGATAGAGCTGCCAGTCATCACCGAGAATGATGCGCTAGTTGCTGCCTATGGAGAGTACATTACAAGTGCTGGTCAAATTAAGCACCTCATTTATATGGGTCTGGGTACAGGTGTTGGCGGTGGTTTAATTTTAAATGGCCAGCCGTTTCAAGGTCAGCATGGCGTAGCTATGGAGGTTGGGCATATCGCCGTTCAGCCAAATGGTAGATTATGCGGTTGTGGTAACTATGGCTGCATGGAGCAATATGCTTCAGCAAGTGGTGTTGCAATTAGCTACTTAGAAGCAACTGGTCAACAATACAATTCACACGAAATTGCCAACCTCGCGCACAAAGGTGACACACATGCTATTGCCGCTTACTCTTTAGCAGGTAAAACGCTTGCTCAGGCGTTAGCACACATCTTAAAAGTCATTGATGTGACCAATGTGGTGATAGGGGGCGGTATGAGTGCCGCTTGGCAACTTATAGAGCCAGCTTTCACACAGCAATTGGATGAAGACTTGATTCCCGCTTTACGTGGCAAGGTGAATGTGAAAATTTCAAGCATGGGCGACCAAGCAGGTATTATTGGTGCCGCTATGCTGGTGCAGAAAAAATCATTAATTAACTGTTGTTATAGTTAATATTGTTGCTAATTAACTAAAGCTCGGTGCAGCACTAAGTATATATTCAACTTTTATATTAAATTGCCGACATTTAGATAAATAAGTTTGCACTGATATTTTTATGGTAATTATCACCAGTTAATTGATTGGTGAGCTTTAACTGTTCGTAGTTTTTCTAAGTTTTTTGTGATTTTATAGATTCAAAAGCTCTATTTAACGTAATGCAAAACAGCTGAAAATTTGTAGTATAGCTTCAATTTTAAGAGTAGTAGGTATGAATTTTTGGGATAAAAAACGCTTGTTAGGGTTAGTTAAGACTAGGCTTGCTCCTTGGTTAATTTCTGCCATGGTGTTGCTTGTTGGGCTAAGTGTTACTGCGATTTTGTGGCATGAGGCTAATAAAAATCATACTAAAACTTTGAAAGCAGCATTAGACTACGCTGCTGATCAAGCTCAAAGCAATATACTAGCTCGCCTACATGCCTACGAAACTGTCATGCGAGGTGTAAAAGGCTTTATTGATGGTTCAGATAGCGTTAAGGTAGAAGAGTTTCGTACTTATGTTAACGCCTTAAAAATACACGAAAAAAGATCTGGTGTTCTGGGAATAGGAGTAGTCACCATCGTGCCACATGCTGATAAATCTCAGCATCTCGAAGAAATTCGCAGGTTAGAGTTACCCAATTATAAAATCAGACCCGATGGTGATCGCCAAGTGTACGCACCCATTACACGTATGGAGCCCATGGCTGGTGATAATCTTAAGGCTTTAGGTTTGGATGTATTCGCCGTGCCTGTAGCACGCATTGCGTTGGAGCGGGCTCGCGATACAAACGAAGTGGCCATCACGAACCATTTTACCTTGGCGCAAGATGTAGGCAGGTCTAACGTGTTTTCTTTTGTAATGTATCTGCCAATTTTTAAAGCCGGTGCAAATCTTGATACGCTAACAGCTAGACGCGCCAATATTAAAGGCTGGGTAGATGTACCTTTTCGCATAAATGATTTAATGGCTGGGCTTAAGGGCGAGTTTGACCAAGATATAAGGCTTGAGATACATGATGGCAACGCGATTTCAGATCAATCGCGTATGTATTATTCAGCTACAAAGTCTGCTAAATATAGCCTTGCTGATGGCATGCTGCAAACTAAACGTCAGCTGGATTTTGCTGGCCATACTTGGACATTGCTATTAAATGCCACGCCCGAATTCGAATCGCGCGTTTCTAATCTTCACCAATCCAAGGTCATTGCTGGCTCGGGCGTCGCGCTATCTTTA
>JANLZY010000074.1:0-9102 GCA_031359365.1 Methylotenera sp.
CCATCGTCTACGGTGAATTCTTGCCCAGATAACTTAGCTTTAATATTAGTTTCCACTTTATTTTCTAAGGTGTGCGACTCCAAACTGCTCAAACAGTCACTTTGCCATTGTTCAATGGCTTTATGGTCATATTGGTATGCATTGATAAATAACACTTTGACGTTAAATTTTGCAATACTCGTTAATTCATTAGACTCTGTAAGTTTAAATTCGTGCTGACCGATTTTATTTTTGTCTAAGTACACGTCAAAAGACCATTCTTTGGCACTTATGCCTACAGAAAATAAGCTAGTTATTAATAATGCACTGATCAATAGTGGTTTACGCATGACTATGAAGACCTTTTAGGAAACCATGGGATGAAAGCATTGGTTTTTTGAATGTAGCTTAGATAAGCTGGGCGGCGTTCTGCAATGTCTTTTTCCAGTAACGCAACACCACTGACTTTAAGCAGCAACAGAGTCATTAGAATTGGCCCAATAATTGTCCACCATGCGCCACCAGCCGAGGCGATTAGATAAAGTCCCCACCAAACGCAACATTCACCGAAGTAATTGGGATGCCGACTATAACGCCAAAGACCAGTATCAAGCACCTTGCCTTTATTGTTAGGGTTGGCCTTGAATATACTTAATTGCCAGTCACCAATGGTTTCCCATACAAAGCCAAGGGTAAATACGATTCCGCCTAAAACATCAAGCCTCGTTAACAATACTTTTGATTCGATGGCGCCAAATAGGGGCATGGAAATAATCCACGCAAGCACAGCTTGCAGACCAAAGATGATATAGATACTTTTAATCCAAAAGTGAGGTCCGTTATTTTGGCGGATTGCTACATAACGATGATCTTCATGCGGACCCCAGTTACGCCAAGTTAGATATACGCAAAGCCTGATTGCCCATAAGCTGACTAAAAATAGCACTAAAAACATGCGGGGCGTGAGGTCGTTTAATAGCAGGGCATAGGCATAGGCTGATAACATTAAAAATAAGCTCCACATGCTGTCTACATGGGTCACATTCTTTCTAAACAAACTAACTAACCAGCCAACAAGCGCCAGTAAACCAATGCTTATCAAACCATTTAAATATAGTTGCCAATGTATCACTTGCTTGAGCCTCTTAATGGTTTTGTAATTGTATAAACGAACCCGTCGAAACGGCTAGAGAGCAAAAGCAATAGTGGTGTAATCACTGCCCAGCCTATCGATAAAGCAATATAGCTCGTTGCGCCATGTAAAACAACCGCGCCTAATTTCTCTGCACCTAAATACGCTGATGGCCCACCAATTGCGCCAAAAACTACTGCTGCTAAGTGTTTGTTGCGCATCCAACGCAAACTTACATTGAGCGTGCTGCTGAATGCCAGCCAAAGGGCTAGAATCCAGACTGGTACGATTGCGCTACTCCAGCCATTATTCAAATAACTGATGTAACCTAAGGAAAGCATGGACTGATCATAGGCTGCACCAATGACCAGCGCACACAGCATAAGCAATAACTCAGGTTTTACATTTTTGGCTTGATATAAATGCCAGCTTAAAACAAGTGCGGTTACTAATACACCTAACCAAGGCATGCCTTTGCCTGCACCTATTACGCAAGCAAACCAAGCGAGTTGAAACAAAATGAAATTAATAATAAGCATGATTGATTAAACTTTATACAGGCCGCTCAAACTGGTAGTGCGAAACCCACCATTCTTGACCATTTTTATAACCAAATAGCTCTGCACAAGCCATGTAGAATATACGCCAACGATTACGCCACTTGACAGCTTCGCCTGTTCCGTAGGTTTCTATTAAAATTGGTGTGATGATACCTTCATGCTTATCCATATTTTCTAACCAAGCATTAGCCGTTTTTTCATAATGTGTACCATCCCAGCGCCAGCGTTTGTTTAGCTTTAATTTCTCCTGAAAATGCAAAGGCAAATCATCGCTTGGCATCATGCCGCCAGAGAAGAAAAACTGGCTCATCCAATCGTCATCACCTTGCACTTCAAATGCATATGGCGTTGAGCGATGCACAAATATATGCATAAAAAACTTGCCGCCTGGCACTAACCAATCATGCACTTTGCCATACAAAAGCTTGTGGTTACGCATGTGCTCAAACATCTCTACCGATACCACTCGATCAAATGCTTGGTCGATTGAAAAGGCACTGAGTGAAAAATTATTCATGTCACATGTAATCACCGTAATATTCTTGAGTCCGCGCAGTGTAGCCATGGCGGTAATGTGCTCACGCTGTGAGTTTGAGTTTGAAACCGCTGTGATTTGGCTGTTCGGGTAGTGCGCTGCCATCCATAATGTCAGTGATCCCCAGCCGCAGCCTAGCTCTAGAATACGTTGACCATCTTGCAAATCTGCATGCTCGCAGCTCATCCGTAAGGCATTGGCTTCCGCTTCATCTAAGGAGGATGTCTCAGGTAGCCAGAAGCAACTACTGTACTTACGGTGTTGCCCTAAACATAGCTCAAAGAATTTTGTTGGTAATTCGTAATGTTGCGCATTTGCGAGTTCTGGCACTAAGGCAATAGGCGCTGAGTTCATAGCGGCTACAAATTCAGACTCAATTTGCGCACCAGCTTCGCAGTTATCTGCACGGATTTCTTTAAGTCGGGTTTCTGATAGTTGCCTAATTCCAGCTCTGATTGCACCATCAGGAACTAAGCCTTTTTCAGCTAACTTGATGGCTAAACTTGTTAATTGCATCATTTCCCTTATTTTTTAAATTGAATATTACCTAGTGTTAAATAGACGTAACTGACTTCGCTAGGTTCCTTCATTTGTAACAAATTCATTCTTTAATACGTGTTGTTAGTGTTTATGGATGCAATGAATCATGAATCATTTACATTAAATTAAGCAAATTAAATTATTAGCCACCAAGCATCTATTTTCTGCATCTAAATGCAGTGATGCAGCGTATATCTAATAAGTGATCAATTCAATTCCTAAAAAATGGGTTATTCGTCACGATTTATTTATTTTTTGGAGAATATATGAACAAGCAAACTCGCTTCAAAAAGCGGCTACTCGCAACAGTAGTTTCAACAATCACGCTAGGGATGAGCATTAGCTCATCAACTACTTATGCGGAAACTTACAGCAATAAACTACTTTTAACAGGTGGCGTTTCTCAGGTGGAAGGTGCTGCTGGCGGTGGATTAACACCATGGGCGTTAATTGGTGGGTATGGTACAAACAACGAAATTGGCGGCAATGTGCATTACACCTATGCAAAAACTAACGATTTTAGATTAGACACCTACGGCGTCACTTTGGGTATTTATGATCGATTTGAGTTGTCAGTTGCACAGCAATCATTCGATGTAAGTGGTTTAAGAGGTAAGGTAAAGGCAGGGCTTGGTGCTGATGCTATTGGTCGCGATGAGATTGAGCAAACCATTATTGGTGCAAAAGTGCGCATTTTAGGTGAAGCGGTTTTAGATGCAGATACTTGGATGCCGCAAGTGGCGGTTGGCTTGCAATACAAAAAGAATCATGACGGTGATTTTGTGACCGGTGGGGTGATTGGCGCCAAAAAAGATCATGGTACAGATTTTTACATCGCAGCAACCAAGCTACTGCTTGATAAGAACATCTTGTTAAACGGTACTGTGCGCATGACTAAAGCTAATCAGTTTGGTCTTTTAGGTTTTGGTGGAGATAAGCACGATAGCTATAGCCCTCAACTTGAGCTATCTGCTGCATACTTATTAGCCAAAAATATTGCGATAGGTGCTGAATATCGTACAAAACCACATAATTTAGAAAATACCGTGGGTGGTGCAGTTAATCTCAAAGAAGATGATGCATTTGATGTTTTTGTAGCTTATGCCCCAACTAAAAACATTTCACTGACAGCAGCTTATGTCAATTTAGGCAATATTGCGACGGTTAAAGCCGTGGGTGCAGATTACGGTAAGCAAGATGCTGTGTACTTGTCGGCACAGCTTGGCTTCTAAATGCTTGTCAATAAATGATCCATCAAAAATGGTCGATAGAAAATCTTTAAAGGATTATGTATGAATTTTAAAATTAAAAGCTTAGTGTCAGCCTTGTATATGGGCTCGGCATTAATGCTAGCTATACCAGCTCAAGCGGATACTGCAATGTCATCACCAAGTGCTAACCTTGGAAATACGCCTATGGTCGGTACGGAAACGTTTCAGGCATTTGGTGGAAAAGAAGGTTTAGTAAAAATTATGGACGACTTCATGATAGGTTTGGTGGCAGATCCCAGAACAAAACCATTTTTTGATAACAATAAACAAACTTTTATTAAAGCGATGTTAGTTGAGCAAATGTGCGAGTTGATGAATGGTGGATGTAAATATCCAGGCCGTGATATGAAAACTGCGCATGCCAACATGAAAGTAAATCGTGAAGCATTTAATGCACTCGTGGAGCAGTTTCAATTTGCAATGGATAAGCATCAGGTGCCATTTTCCGCACAAAATAAATTGTTAGCTAAATTAGCGCCTATGTATCGTGATATTGAAACGACCAATGGTGCAGCAGTAGCGCCGACAAATTTATCTGGACAATAATGGTAAGTTAGATTGATGCTTTAAACCACGATTACTAGTCAATTGTTAGGTGACTAGTAATCGTGGTTTTTAACTGCAAGGATTCAAAGTAATGAATGACATGTTGTGGAAGCCAGTTATTATTACCAGGGAAGGGCGCGCTTAAAAAGCCAACATGTCCGCCTTCTTCAGTAGTTTCTAAAGTCACGGTGTCAGATACTGACGATTGATTAGGTAAAGAATCTACAGGAATAAAAGGGTCATTTTTTGCATTTAGAATCAAGGTTGGAATTTTGATATAAGGTAACCAAGGCTTCGCAGCATTTTTAGCCCAATAATCGTCAGCATCCTTGAATCCATGCAACTTGGCGGTAACGTAAGTATCAAACTCGCGAATAGTCTTTGCAGATTTAATCTTCTCCTCATCCAACAAACCTGGAAATTGATGCGCTTTTTCAAGGGCTTTTGGTCGCATGCTATTCACAAACATGGGGGTATAAAGCACGCGATTAAGCCCCTTATCCAATGCTTCTCCGCAAGCTGCTAAGTCTGTAGGGGCTGAAATGGCTGCTGCCGATTGAATGATCTCTGCTGCATGATTACCTGATTCACCCAACCACTTTAACAATGCATTACCGCCTAAAGAAACGCCAACGGCATACACGGGCGCATTGCCCACAGTTTTTTTAACGCGAGATAGTGCCATTTCTATATCAGCGCTATCTCCAGCAAAATAGGCGCGTGGTAAACGATTATTTTCGCCAGAGCAGCCGCGAAAGTGAACCACTACACCGTTCCAGCCCTTTGCTTGCAAGTTGGCCATTAGAGCTAAAGCATAGTGGCTATGTGAGCTGCCTTCTAGGCCATGAAATAATACGACGGTTGGAGTGTTTACAGCATCTGCACTTTGTAAGCTACTATTCTCGTTGTCTAGCCAATCTACATCCATAAAGTCACCGTCATCCAACTCCCATCGCTCACGACGATACTTCACTTGCTGTTTAGCTGCAAATACTGCTGGGTAAATCGTCTGTAGGTGCCCGCTAGGGAGCCAAAATGGCGCTGAGTATGCTTCCTCAGCAACACTTGGCGTTGCTACGAAGCCAAATATCATCATAAAAACTACGCTATATTTGTTCAAAATGTTTGTTTAATGTGGACGTACAGCTTAAAAGAGTTAGGCGTTTCTAATAAATAGTAAGCAGCCATTATCAGTGCGAATCTCTCGATGTGCGCTGCCTGCATGGGCAAGGTGATAGTCACCCATGCCGCATAAAATGTCTTCAAGCCAAACTTCGCCTTCTAGCACGATGGCTTCTTCATCAAAATCATGTTCGTGCGCTGGTAAAAAACTATTTGCCGCCATTTTAACTAGAACGGAGCGGCTATTCGACTCTTCTCTTAATATCTTAACTTGCACGCCTTCTGCAATTGTTCGCCAATCGCCTTGGTCAGCAAATACAAATCGATGACTACTTTCAGCGGTTTTAATTCTGTTGAGTAAGGTTGCTTTCATTCTGCTCGCTACTTCAGGCGCAGGAATGGTTGGTAATAAGCTAGATGCAACCGCACCAGCCACTGTGATATCTAATGCTTCTAACACATTTAAGTCTTTATCTTTAGCCATGATTAGGCCTCCTGATACGATAGCGCATCTTTTAATGACGCTTGTGCACGTTTAATATGGGATTTAACAGAGCCTAACGGCAAGTTGGTCTGCTCGGAAATTTCTTGATGTGTATATCCTTTAAAAAAAGCGAGCGCAATTAACTGTCTTTGAATGGCGGAAAGTTTTGCCATGGCAACATGTAACGCCGAATCCCTTTCTAAAGTCAGCATTTTCTCAAGCGTGGGGCAAGAAAATCCTGTTTCTACAACTAACTCACTAGGTTCTGGATGCGAATCAGCTTCGTCCAACTTACGCAATGCATCTAAAGCGCGAGTTCGACAGATGAGCATTAGCCACGCCATCGGCACACCGCGGCTGATATCAAACTTAACCGCCTGATGCCAAACCTGCCAATAGGTATCGCCTACAACATCTTCAGCCAAGTCATGGCGGCGCGTGATTTTAAGCGCTAATCCATAGACTTTTGCTAAGGTCAGGTCGTAAAAAGCCTCAAGCGACGACTCATCTCTTTTCGCCATCCTACCAATAAGCGCGAGCATATCTGACGGTGGCGAGAGGTCGTGCAGATGCGTAGGTGTTACATACATAAGTTCAACCATGGTATTTAATCAAATTAACTATCATATGAAGCACTACGCAACATATGTGCTTTTGGATGCAATCTATTACGAGATTGCAAAAACATCTTAAAGTTTAATTAAGTTGTTTCCATACTTTTCGGTATGCGGCTAATAATTGCTGGTGCATTTTGCTGGCTTCCATATTGAGGCCTAAATTACCTAGGCCAAAATACTGCTCTTCTTGATTCACTAGACGTTGTGCTTGAGCCAAAGTATCTTTGCCATACATAAGCGCCAAGTTGGCTTCAAATAAAGCAGTATCGCCATTCTCTAACTCTTCTTCAATTTGCACTAAGTTGGCAATGCAGCGATAAACTTTGGCACGTGCTGGCGGCAATTCGTTAAATTGCGCAATCCAAGCGCAGCCATCTAGGATATTGTCTATATCACCTGCGGCTAAAGCTGCGAGCGTTTTAAGCTCACCGGCACGTAAATCTACCCAAGTAGTGCCAGCGTCAGCGCATAGACCTATCAATGTCGTGACTGGTAACTCATCGGCTAAATCTAAATCAAGTAGTGTTTCTAGTAACTCTGCAGATTCTTCTTGTTGCAAATCTTGAAGTCGCAATGCAAAAGGGCGCACTAAATTACCTACGGTATTGTTTTCCCATTCCAATTCTTCAACAGGGTAGATTTCACTCATATCTGGCACGAAAATGCGGCAAGCATAGACACCTAAATGCATAAAGTCGGCGATATACATATCATGTCCACTGTTGTGGATAGTGTTAATGCACCAGTTATAGTCTTCTTCTGTAGTGGTGCCAAAGTTCCAATCAGCAAATTCGTAATCTGGCGTGCTGCGTAAGAAGTCCCAGCTAATTACTCCGCTAGAGTCTACAAAATGGATTTCTAAGTTTTGTGAGTCGGCAATTTCTTCCATATCAAAGCCCGGGGCTACAAAGCCTTTTAAACTCCCAAGTGCACGGCCTTGAAGTAACTCTGTCAATGCACGTTCTAGCGCCACTTCAAAACGCGGATGCGCACCGAAGCTGGCAAAACAGCCTTGGTCTTCTGGGTGTAGCATTGTGACGTTCATTACTGGATATTGTCCGCCCAAAGAAGCATCTTTTACTAAAATGCCGTAACCTGCATCACGTAAACCTTTAATGCCCGCAGCGATGCGTGGAAAACGGTTAATCACGGCCTCTGGTACATCTGGTAAGCAAATGCCTTCACGGATAATTTTATATTTAATGTCACGTTCAAAAATCTCTGCAAGCGCTTGGGTGCGGGCTTCCATCAAAGTGTTGCCAGCGCTCATGCCGTTGCTTACATACAGATTACCGATTAGGTTGACTGGGAAGAACACGGTTTTTTCATCACGCAAACGTGTGTAAGGAATCGCGCAAATGCCACGCTCTTTATTGCCTGAATTCAAATCAATTAGTTGGCTGGCAACTGCTGTACCTTCTGGATTGTAGAACTTTTGTAGCTCAGGTGTGAGTATGCCAGCAGGCCACTTGTTAGCAGATTTACCTTTATTTAACGGAAACCATTGCTCATTTGGATAATGAACAAACTCTTTATTAGCGATAGTTTCACCTAAGTAAAAATGCGTCCAAAAGTAGTTGGTGCTTAAGCGTTCAAAATACTCGCCCAACGCGCTCGCGCGAGCAGCTAATTGAGATGCGCCTTTACCATTAGTAAACAGGCGAGTGCAGTCGCGGTCAATCACGTGCACAGACCAAATGCCTTCAATCTCATTCAACCATGATTTTTCTTCTACATGGATACCTAGCGCCTCTAGCTTGCCTTGTAGCGTGCGGATGGATGATTCTAGTGAGGCATCCTTGCTAGGGATAAAGGTTTCTGTAGTAGTTGAGTTGGCGGTCATTTGGAAGGCTCTTGGCTAAAAGCCTACAGAATATCATGCGGAGCTAAAACAGCGAAAATAACGCGGTAAATTGACTACTTTTTATCGATTCTATCTGGCGATAACGCGCGTCTATATTGTTCTAGTTTAGCTTCATAATTCTCGGCTTCGCCAAAGTCTAAAAATTTGGAATAGCGCGCATGCGTACCCAATATTTTTCTTGCATGCTTAATTGGGCAAAAGTATTGCTCGGTTCTGGCAATAATCTCGCTGATATAAGCCACCATGCCGGTACCGTAAGCGCAGTAAGTACAATGAAATTTTTCAATGAAGTTCAAATAACTTAAATGTTGTCGATCAAAAATGATGTAATCGGCACGTTTGACTTTTTTAATGCCGTAAATTGGAAAACAAGTGATTTGGTAAAAGCTGACAAAGAGATCGGTGACAAGTAGGGGAACAATCATCGAGTAAATGATAGGCCCTGTAATCAG
>JANLZY010000108.1:0-3674 GCA_031359365.1 Methylotenera sp.
TTGTAAAGCTTGGCGCGAGACTGAGAATGCGCCAGTAATCACAGCTTGCGAGGCAATCACCGCAGCAAGTGTGGCTAATATAATCAGCGGGAAAAGCATCCATTCTGGGGCAAGTAAATAGAATGGATTTTTAACAGCTTCTGGGTGTTGCAGTATGAGGGCGCCTTGTCCAAAATAATTTAAAATTAAGGCTGGCAAAACCAAACCAAACCAGGCAAGACGAATTGGAAAGCGTCCGAAATGCCCCATGTCTGCATATAGAGCTTCCGCCCCAGTCACTGACAGCACCACTGCGCCAAGCGCTACAAAGGCAATCCATGGGCTTACCGTAAAAAAGTGAATAGCATATATTGGATTTAACGCATGCAAAATACTTGGATTTTGCATAATACTTTGTATGCCAAGCACACCCAGAGTGCTAAACCACAGCAGCATGATTGGACCAAAAAAAGCACCGACTAATGCAGTGCCTTTACTTTGTGCCCAAAATAAAGCAAAAAGTACCACTAATGTAATCGGCAAAATGAGTGGGTGTAGCATCGGCGCTGCAAGTTCAAGCCCTTCAACTGCAGATAGAACTGAAATTGCGGGTGTAATCATGCCGTCTGCATAAAACATACATGCCCCTAAAATACCTAGCAACATGATGGTGTGCTGCTTCTTAATGTTACTACCTGCGTTGTGACTAGCCAATGCAAGCAAAGCCATAATGCCGCCTTCTCCGCGGTTATCTGCGCGCATGATAAATGCAACATATTTGACTGACACCACCATGATGAGCGCCCAAACAATCAACGATAATATGCCGTACATATTCGCTTCGGTAAGTGGTACGGGGTGAGTGCCTACAGAGAATACTTCTTTAATTGTGTATAGAGGGCTTGTGCCGATATCGCCGAATACTACGCCAAGTGCGGCTAAGGTAAGAGCGGGGAGTTTAGTTTTACTGCCATTAGGAGTTGACATTAAAATGTGAGTTTAATTAAGCAAGAGATACTATTATCAATCAACTTAAACACTAAACCAATAGATTTTTACAACAGTTCTTTTAAATGACATATCAATAAATGGGTTTATCAGAATATTTTTTTAGCATATTGACGCATTCTTGTCACCCGAATGGGTAGAATAAAACTGCGTATGTATCAAGTACAATTGCGCTAAAAGCGTAAGAGAATGATAATTTTTTAAAAATTATCCAAACAAAACATGTGCTTATTGATTAAGTGACTCGAAAATCGTATTATTCGCATAAATAGAAAAGTTAAAAAAACAATCAGGTAAAAATTTAGACGTTTAGTTTTATCGATGCGGCGTTAGTGTGACGGTGTAAACTTAAAATTGTCTTTATTTTTTATGGGTTACTTTAAGAGTACATAAACAGACGTAGAACGATAAATTTCAGGCTAATCAGTGATGACTTTTGAAAAGTGCTTATGAATAGCGACTTTAAGCTGACTGGGATTTTAAAGGAAAAATATTTTGCATCAAAAATTTAAATACAAGTTAATAGCGCTAATCATAGCGTCTAGCCTTAGTTTGACTCTTAGTAACATGAGTTATGCCGCAGGTCCTTTAGTTACTTTAAAAGAAATGGTGGAGAAAACGGTCACTTCAAACCCAGAGGTGCAATCACGTTATCACCGCTTTTTAGAGTCAGGTTTCGAACAAGATGTAGCACATGGTAATTTCTTGCCAAAAGCAGATGTTGTCTCTACTTACAGAAAACAAGAAGAGCTCATCAGGCTAGGTGACGGTACAAATATTCCTCGCTTTAACAATGAGCTAGTTTTACGACAAATGATTTTTGATGGCTTTGCTACTAGTAATGAAGTCAAACGCTTGGGCCATGCTCACCGTGTACGTTATTATGAGTTGCAAAGTGCGATGCAAAATACTACGCTGGAATTCATGCGCGCCTACATCGATGCTAATCGTTACCGCGAATTGAGCCAGTATGCAAAAGAAAACTACGTTATTCACAAGCAATTATTTGACCGCATTCAAGAGCGTGTAAACGCTGGTATTGCACGTAAAGTCGATTTAGAGCAAGCTGCAGGACGATTAGCTTTAGCTGAAGCTAACTTGTTGACTGAAACAACGAACCTTCATGATGTTACCGCGCGTATGCAACGTCTATACGGCGAGCTTCCACCAGAAACGCTAGAGGCACCTACGTTTTTTAATGCAGGCGTAGAGCCAACTTCAGATGAAGCCTTAAAAGTTGCATATAATCAAAACCCAGATTTACTTTCAACAATTGAAGATATTCAAGCCAGTAAGGATGAGATTAAAACAAGAGAGTCACGTTATTACCCTAAACTAGATTTACAAGCACGTAAGAACCTAGGTGTAAGCAATGATGGAAGATTCAGTTCAAACGCAGCTGACTTACTTGAGTTGACCATGAATTTTAATTTATTTAATGGCTTTTCAGATAAAAGTGCTATTAAACAAGCAGCAGAAAAGCTCAATAACTCTAAAGATTTGCGCGATAAAGCTTGTGTTGATACGCGTCAACTAGTGGTGATTGCCTATAACGATATTCAGCAGTTAAAAGAACAAGAAAAATATCGTACTGAACATAAAAACTCGATTGAGAATGCTCGCGAAGCTTATCGCAAGCAGTTCGATATTGGTCAGCGTACTTTGTTAGACTTGTTAGATACAGAAAATGAGTACTTTCAAGCTAGAAGAGCTTTAGCCAATGTTGAGTACGACATTCAAACCGCCTATGCAAGAACCTATGCCGGTCAAGGTGAATTGTTGAATAAGATAGGTGCAGCACGTGGTGACCTGCCTGAGTACAAACGCGAAAGCTACATGGATGATGAAAATGTATGTCAAGCCGTGTCGCCAGTTCAAGTGACTGTAGATAAAGCAGCGTTATTAGCTGATGCCAAACCACTGAGTTCGACTATATCTGTAGCTAAGCCAGTGGAGCCAGCAAAGGCTGAAGTGAAGCCAATGGCAAATAAAGTTGTGCCAGATGTTCAGTTTGAAACTAACAGCGCTAAAATTAAAGAAATTTCATATCCTGTATTAGATAATGCGATTAATACGTTGAAAGAGTGGGGCGATTCAAACGTAGAGATCGCAGGCCATACGGATCAACGTGATACATCAAAAGCGGATTACAACCAGCGCCTATCTGAAAAACGTGCTAAAGCCGTGATGGACTATATTGTTAAAAAAGGCGTAGATGCTAAACGTTTATCAGCGAAGGGTTACGGCTACAGCAAGCCACTTGCTGAGAATGATCCTAAAGAAGGTAATTTGGTGAATCGTCGCGTAGAGCTAGTGCGCGAACAGAAAAAATAAGTTTATTCAGTTAAGTTTTTATAGTGATTAACTTTTACTGTAATTTTTACAATTGTTAAAACTAAAAATGGGAGCTTAGGCTTCCATTTTTTTGGTTTATTTATAAGTAAAGTAAAAAAGTATAAATATTTTTGGGTTTACTGCAAAAAAACGTATTTTTCGCTTAGAAAAATACGTACTACAGTGTTAGAATACGCTCCGTAATTTGATGTAGACCTTCCATCTGCCCGGGTGGTGAAATTGGTAGACACAAGAGACTTAAAATCTCTCGCCTGATGGGTGTGCCGGTTCGACTCCGACTCCGGGCACCAAATATAAAAAAGACCTACATTTCTTGTAGGTCTTTTTTTTTG
>JANLZY010000123.1:0-17100 GCA_031359365.1 Methylotenera sp.
TGCAGTGGTGCCATTGTGACAAGTCGCACAACCTGTTGTAATGCCAGTATGGTTCATCGCCGTACCAGCAAATGAAGTCGTCGATTTATGACAGGTTTCGCATGAGGCTGTGGTAGCAATATGCGTACTTGGCTTACCTAACGCCTTAGTACCGTTATGACATGTAGCGCAACCACTCACGATACCAGTATGGTTAAAGGCTGCGCCTAAAAACGATGTTGTTGATTTATGGCAGGTTTCACAAGCGGCAGTTGTTTGCACGTGGTTACTTGGTTTACCCTTTGCAGTTGCTCCATTATGGCAAGTCGCACAACCTGTTGTAATGCCAGTGTGGTTCATCGTGGTACCAGCGAAACTGGTTGTGGACTTGTGGCAGGTTTCGCATGAGGCTGTGGTAGGTATATGGTTAGCTGGTTTGGCTAAACCAGTGCCACCAATGGCATGGCAGGTCGCACAACCACTCACAATGCCAGTATGGTTAAATACTGCGCCTAAAAATGATGTTGTTGATTTATGACAGGTTTCACAAGCTGCAGTAGTGGCAATGTGGGTGCTTGATTTAGACACGGGTTTAACACCAGCATAACTCGTGCCGTTATGGCAAGTTGCGCAACCAGTGGAAATGCCGGCGTGGTTCATCGTGGTGCCAGCGAAACTTGTTCTAGATTTGTGACAGTTTTCGCATGAGGCTGTGGTAGGTATATGGTTAGCTGGTTTGGCTAAGCCGGAGCCGCCAGTGGTATGGCAAGTCGTACAACTGCTCACAATGCCATTATGATTGAATGCTGCACCTAAAAATGATCTTGTTGATTTGTGACAGGTTTCACAAGCCGCAGTAGTGGCGATGTGGGTGCTTGATTTAGTTTTGATGTTGCTAAAGCTACCGCCGTGACAGGTCGCACAGCCGTTAGTGATGCCGCTGTGGTTCATCACAGCACCTTTAAAACTCGCGGTTGAATTGTGGCAAGTTTCGCAAGACGCAGATGTTTTAATGTGATTACTGGATTTGCCAAGTGCCTTATTGCCATCGTGACAGCTTACGCAACCGCTACTTATACCCGTGTGATTCATTTTTGCAGGTGTCCAGCCAGTTGTCTTATGGCAGGCATCACATGATTGGCTGGTACTAATATGTCCAGCTTTCATCCCCGTAGCTGTTTTGCCATGACAAGTCGCACAAGTTCCAGCAACTACACCTGTATGATCATGACCTAATGCTGGCAACCAAGCATTAGTGCTCTTATGACAAGTATCGCAATTAGCCGCTGTCGAAAGATGCTGAGCAGGTTTACCTCGTACATTGGTATTATTGTGACATTTAGAACATGCACCATCAGTGGCTCTATCGTGCCCAAAATTAACTGATGGCCAACTCGTAGATTTATGGCAAGTTTCACAACTTTTGTTTGTAGGTACATGTTGACTAGGCTTAGCAGAGGCAGAAGCACGACCACTTTGCACATGACAACTCTCACATTGCTTAGGAGTTCCTTTGAAAATGCCGTTTGTATGACAGCTTTCGCAGTTAACTTTTAGGTGAGCACCACTTAAAAGGAAACCCGTTTTACTGTGATTAAAATTGGTTGCTGAGCGACCTCTTTGGCTTGCAGCTGAAGCATCACCTGTTGAGAATGATAAAATAATCAATAATGTTGCCAATAACAAAGCAGTCCAGTTCAGCATAGCGAATATACGGCCTGATTGAGTGGAGTCTGCTTTACTTACTGATATCATTGGTAACATTTAATCCTCCTCGAGGAGTTATTGGCGAGCATCATGCACACCAACGTATCGCCTTAAAAAGGCTTTGAACTTTAAATTCAATTGAGCGACTAAACAGTCTAAAAATACAACTTTTGTGTGAAATTTTCACACGAGAGCCAATAATACGTGTGACAAATTCACACGTCAACCACTTTGTGTAAAAAAATCCCACATATTTTTTCAATTATTTGTATAATTTAAACCATGACAAAGAACGCTGAAATTTCTTCTGATAACCCTATAAAGGAAAAAGTACTCACCGCTTTACAACGTGTAATGAAGCCGCTCGTCAGGCTGGCGCTGACGCAAGGCATTAACTATCAAATGCTGCTAGAAACATTAAAAATAGTCTTTGTACAGGTGGCTGAGGAAGAGTTTAAATTATCGCAACGTGAACAAACTGACAGTCGAATCAGCCTCCTTACGGGTTTACATCGTAAAGATGTGCATCGATTACGCGACTTACCTGAAAGTACGCAAACTACATCTCTTGTGACTTTGGGCTCTCAATTGGTGGGCTTGTGGATTAGTGACGCCGATTTTGTTGATGCCCAAGGCAAACCTAAGCCTTTAGCGCGCTTAGCAAGTGTAGGTGGTAACGTCTCTTTTGATCGCCTTGTTGCGCGAGTTAGTAAAGACATTCGCGCTAGACCTGTGCTGGATGAGTGGCTAAGAATTGGTGTTGCCTACATAGATGATAATGATCGCGTATGTTTGAATAACGAAGCATTTGTGCCAAGCGAAGGCTTTGAAGAGAAATTATTTTTCTTCCAACAAAATATACATGACCATGCCGCTGCAACGGCGCATAATTTAATGAACTTAACTCCCCCTATGTTAGAACGTTGCGTCTATTACGACAGTCTGACATTAGAAGCTATTAATGAATTAAAGGTGCTTGCAGAAAATCAAGGGATGACTGCGTTAAAGGCTGTCAATGCACGCGCCATTGAATTGCAGACTGAATCTCAAAACAATGCTGATGCAAACCAGCGCTTTACCTATGCATTGTATTTTTACCATGTGCAGAAGACTTAAGCGCTTTATTGCCACATGCGTTCTACCGCAGAAAAACAGTTCGAATTGACTAGATGAGTATGTTGCAACTCACTCCAAGTGCCAATTCAAACTTAAGTTAACTGAAGGATTAGTTAATATGAAAACTTACATTCACAACTTCATCGCTATCATCTTGACGATATTGTCGTTATCGGCAAATGCCAACCCTTGTGACGATGGCGGTATAGGCGGCACTGGCATGCCTTTAAGTCTTGGTACTGGCGGCATTGGTGGCACTGGCAACACTTCTGACAAATCTACAGGCATTGGTGGAACAGGCATTACCAGCGCGCAAGAAGGCATAGGCGGGACTGGCGTAACTAACAAAGGTATTGGTGGCACTGGTGTAGAAGCTGATAGTGGTATCGGCGGCACCGGTATTGTTGGCATAATCACAGGGTTTGGCAGTATCTGTGTGAACGGATTAGAAGTGCATTACTACAATGACACTCCTATGGATTTAGATGGTAAAAAAATCAGCAGTGATGCACTCGCTGTTGGTCAAGTAGTAGCGGTAAAGGCGCACGGAAAAGAACAGTCACTGATCGCTCATGAAATACATGCTTTCTATCAAGTGACTGGGCCGATTACTGCGATTGATCTTGTCGCTAAAAAAATAAAAGTCATGGACCAATCTATCAATGCAAATGACACTCAAATCAACAATATGAAAATCGGGCAATGGGTGAGTGTAAGCGGCTTACGCAGTGAAGATGGCAGAATTGAAGCCAGTCGTATCGATCAATCTACTGAGCGTAAAATTGCCAAATTAGTTGGTAATTTAAGTATGCAGGGTAATAAAGCCTATATAGGTGGCACTAAAATAGACGGCATACCCAACATGAATAACAACCCAAATGCTGACGCTCGTTTAACAGGTGTTTGGGATGGTAGCACCTTTAATGTTAAGGATATGAAACCTGGGCCAGTAAGTGACTTGCTACAAAAGGTCGAAGTTTTCCACTTGCAAGGCATTGCTGGAAGTAATGTGTCCAATGGGAAAGTCAAGCTTTCTGGGCAAACTGTAGCCGTGCCAGCTAATATCAAAATTCTTGGTAATAGCTCAACTAGCATAGCAGGCAAACCTATTGTCGCGCACGGCCAAGTAAAAGATGGCAAGGCAAAAGCGCAATCAATTGAATTGCGTCCGATGAAAACGGAGGTCAAAAATCGTATGGACCGTCCGGTAAATTCATCCCAATCTAATTCATCAGGGGAATCAGGCGAAAATACTAGCGCGAATGCAGTTAAAGCTACTGCCTCAAATAAAAGTGAAATTAAGCCTAAGAAAGCTGACAAAACCGAATTGTCTGACCGTGTTTATAAGCAAGAGCAAGTTGAAAAAGTAGAAAGGGTTGAGTGCATAGAGAGAGTCGAGAAAGTTGAAAGGGTTGAGAGAGTGGAAACGCCGGAGAGAGTCGAGAAAGTTGAAAAGGTGGAGAGGGTAGAAACGCCTGATAGAGTCGAAAAAGTTGAAAGAGTGGAGAAGCGAGATGACTAAATTTTCTTCAAAGCATCGCATCGATGCAGCCAACTTAACTTGAAGCACTATTCATTAAAAAATTTAATCGTAGATGTACACAACAAAAATAAATTATGAACTACAAAATTAAACTCAAAATAACTAACCTACTCATTTCTACAATTAGCCTTTTGCCTTTAGCAAGTTATGCCGAAGGTAAATTAAGTTTAACTAGCGGCGTAGATTACAGCACTGGGAAATATGGACAATCTGAAGCGACAGACATTACTTACATTCCTTTTATTGCCAAGTATGATACTGGAAACACCACGCTAAAGCTGACTGTACCTTGGGTAAAAATAACGGGGCCAGGCGATGTGGTCGGCGGGAATACACCAATTGTAATAGGTTCGTCCAATCGCCCTATCACTACTGAATCCGGCTTAGGTGATATTGTATTTTCTGCTACTCAAACCATTGCACAATTCGGTGAGAGTAATCCGCTACTACTAGAATTAACAGGTAAAGTTAAATTTGCTACCGCCTCCAGTTCAAAGGGTTTAGGTACTGGCGAAAACGACTACACCGTAGAACTTGGTGCTTACAAATCAATCAATACCGCAGCAACTTTGTTTGGGGATATTGGCTATAAAAAACTAGGTGACCCCTCTGGCATTAATTTAAATAATGTTTGGTACGGATCAGTAGGGTTCGTTTATCAACACAGCCAGGCCAACAGCGCTGGCATGATGGTGGATATTAGACAAGCAACAATGAATACCTCCCAGCCGTTAAGGGAACTCACGGTATTTTTAACGCATAAATTTAATGCAAATTACAAATTGCAAACTTACCTTACCACTGGCAATACTGATGCCAGCACTGACTTGGCTGGCGGTCTAATGTTAGGCTGGATGTTCTAACTTATTAAGTAGTAGTTATTTTAAAAACATAAGCAGAACACACTTTAACTATTGAAATAAAAACCTACCTAGACATCCCAGCACCCATTTTCAGATCTGCCCAAGTGTTAGAAACGTGGCAACGTTCACACTGACGACCAAAACCTCCATCATGAACATCGTCTGATGAGTGACAATCCCCACACGTAACTGAGATCGGCAGCTTATGACCTTTAGATGGGGTTCTGTGACACTCATAACAGCCTATGCCTTTATGACCACCATCTAGCTTAAATTTAGTTTTTTTATCATGATCAAAATCCCAAGCTTTCCAGTCTCGTGCGTTATGGCACGTTTCGCATGCTGTGCCTAACTTAAGCTTATGCACATCGTCTTTAGTATGACAACTGACACATTCTGACTTCGCCGCTTTAAACTCTGCAGTCAGATGGCAACTCTTACACTCCACTTTAAAGTGCTTGCCCAACAAAGGAAATTTTGATTTTGCATGGTCAAATTTAGCCTCCTTCCAAGATTTCGCGTTATGGCAGTCTTCGCACTTATCACCCTCTTGCCCCTTATGCTTGTCATCTGACTTATGACAGCTAACACAGGTACTTTTTAGCTTGTCGTTATAAAGATTGGCTTTATGGCAAGAGTCACACTTAGTCGCTCTGTGCTTATCAAGTAATTTATATTTGGTATCACGGTCATGATCAAAAATAAGGTTTTTCCAAGTTTTTTCTATGTGGCAAGTGTCACATTTTTGACCGTAACGCCCTTTATGAGCCTTATTATCATCATCTTTCTTGTGGCAAGAGTAGCAATCAGTTTTAAGGCTTTGCCCATAAAGTTTGTTTTGATGACACTCCGTACATTTAGCATCTTTATGCTTATCCTTAAGTGGATATTTAGTATCGCGACTATGATCAAATTTACTAGGCAACTTCCAATCCTTAGCGGCATGGCAGCTCTCGCATTTCGTACCAAAATTGCCTTTATGACCTTTTGTATCGTCGTCTTTTTTATGACAATCATTACATAATAATGGCAGCTTCTCCTGCATGCCATTTTTGTGGCAGGTTTGGCACTTAGCGGCTTTATGCTTATCAAAAAGCGGAAATTTAGTATCGTTATGATCGAAGCCTGGCGTACTAGACCAGCTCTTTTCTACATGACATTTTTCACAGCGGTTGCCTAATGTACCTTCATGCTTATCATCACTTTTGTGGCAAGCTACACAACTAGTTGGTAATTTTAGTGAAGCTGCACCTAGCTTATGGCAACTTTCACACTTAGCAGTGGCATGTTTACCACGTAAAACATAATGCGCATCTTTACCATGATCAAAAGTGGTGTCTTTCCAATCTTTAGCTGTATGACAGCTTGCACATTTTTGGCCTAAAGTACCTTTATGCTTATCTTCTTTTTTATGGCAGGAATAACACTCTCTAGGCGCCTCTTTATATTTCTTAGACTTATGACACTCATCACATTTAACATCGGCATGCTTACCTTCTAGCGCAAAATCTGATTTGTTATGGTCAAATCTTTCTCTGGTTTCTTTCCAGTTCTTTTCGTTGTGACAACTCTCACAATCGACACCTAGTGTACCCTCGTGTTTATCATCTTTTTTATGACAAGCATTACAAGCGCTTGGCGCATCTCGATATTTGACTTTAGGTTTGTGGCATTCTTTACATTCTGTTTTAGTCGCATCAGCATGGGCGCCCTTTAGCTCAAAATCAGTTTGTGAGTGTTTGAAGGTTTTTTCATTAATAGACGCGATTTGTGCGGCGCGACCCTTATGCTCGGTGTGACACTCTATACAATTACGTGATTCTTTTAACTTTCCGTGTAAGCCTTTCTTTTGCGCGACATCTTTATTAATGTCTTTGTGACAATCTTTGCAAAGCTGATTCTGGCCTTCTTTATCAAACTTTTTATGACACTGCTTACAATCATCTTCCCACTTAACATGCCCTTGAATCACCTTGCCAGGCATCATCACAGACTCAAGCGTATCAGCCCCTGCATTAAATGAAAGAAAGAAAGCCAGCACAAAAAGACTAATTAAACGCAGCATTAATTATCAGCCTTGCTAGTACATGTGTACCCAAATAACATGAAATATCGCGCTAGCCACCATCATGTACATCAACGGTATATGTAAAATATGCCACGCAGAAAATATCTGTTCGAATTTTTTAAATTGCGCAACCGTTTGTATCTGAATCAAATACTGGCTAACTAATGAAGACGCCTCTTTCGCAACGTCATTCATCTGCTTTGGCGCCATTACTTTGTATATATACCGTTTAGATTGCCAAGCGATATACATGCGACGCATATCAAAAGTCAAAAAGAACCAAACCCCTTCAAAGAATCCGCATTTTTTCTCTAAAGCCAAACATTCAAAATAAGTAATTTTCTTTTCTACTTTTGGCAAAAAGTGCAATTTAGACTTCACACCGTCTGAACTACCTGCCAGCTCATCTCTCGCCTCTTTCAAGCTAGAACGACTGCCGTATAAGCCTCTGTGTATTCGAGTATAGGCAAACCTACCAATTAAGCCGCTGCTTGCCACCACTACCATGCAGTAAAATGCGATCGTTGCATTCATAGACCCCAAACGGAAAGTAGTATGAAACAGCACTAGTACTGGGCCTAATACACCTAAAATCATGTGGACTCTGAACCAATATTTAAGCTTGCCTAATCCCTGCATAAACTTGATGTGTTTGCGAAAAGAATACATCAGTAGCGTCAGCATCATCAAACCACCCATCAGACCCAAGTTATAACCCAAACCTGTACCTGGTTTATAGTAGTTTCCATGTGCAACTTTCCATCCAAGCCAAGTGAGAGCAAGCACTGAAGCCACCATGACAAGCTGATTTAACCCATGTCCAATCTTATTTAACAATACAACTCCTTATCTAAAAGAGGTCATGCAAAGCTCATTAAAATGCTTTGCAGTCACTATAATACCTCTCAAAAAGTTTGACGTGTGAAATTTTCACACATAATATAGCTAAAGTTATTGTTTTACTAAATAATCAAACAAACAAATCAATAATTTTTAAATGTAACAAATCTACCTAGGGGTTAATCTTCAAAGTAACGAAACTAGACATGTCAAACATCACCTTAACTTTATACCTTGCACCATTTCTTTTGGTATTGACGCTTTATATAGCTCGTCAGAGAACACTTAACCGACGCGGCCGTGAGCGCTTACATGAAACCAGAGAATCTGGCTTAACCGAGCCGGCATCAATTCATCCGGTCATCAATTTAACAAAATGTTGCGGATCTGGCGCTTGCGTAAAAGCATGCCCTGAAAAAGCACTGAGTTTAATCAGAGGCAAAGCCGTACTCACAGACCCTACCCATTGCATCGGGCATGGTGCCTGCTTGGAAGCATGCCCAGTAGAGGCAATTCAATTAGTATTTGGTACTGAAAAACGCGGAATGGATATTCCTTTTGTATCTCCAACCTTTGAAACTAATGTCTCGAATATTTTCATTGCTGGAGAGTTAGGTGGCATGGGCTTGATTCGTAAGGCAGCAATACAAGGTAAACAAGCGATTGATTCCATTCTCACCAAAAAGAATGAGGGTAATAATTACGATGTCATCATTGTGGGTGCTGGCCCCGCTGGCTTGTCTGCCACGCTTGCTGCCAAAGAGCAAAAGCTTAAATATTTAACGATCGAACAAGAGGTTAGTTTGGGTGGTGCCATTTTCAAATATCCACGAAATAAAGTGGCAATGACACAACCGGTCACATTGCCAATAATTGGGAAAGTGGAGATGTATGACATCAGCAAAGAGGAATTACTTGGCTTTTGGTTACGCGTATTAAAGGAACAAGAACTTAATGTTAACTTCAGCGAGCGTATGGAAACCGTTAATAAAACCGATACAGGTTACGAAGTTAAAACATCAACAAACACATACCAAACAGCAAATGTTTTACTCGCAATTGGTCGACAAGGTACGCCACGCAGGTTAGGAGTTTCAGGTGAAGATCAAGCCAAAGTAGTTTATCGACTAATAGACCCAGAACAATATCGCGGGCAACATATATTAGTGGTAGGCGGTGGAGATAGCGCCATTGAAGCTGCAATTGCACTATCAGATCAACCCGATACGAATGTCACCTTATCGTATCGTAGCGAAGCATTTGGTAGAGTCAAATCTAAAAATAGAGATAGACTTGCCCAGGCTGAAGCCTCGAGTCAAATTAACGTAGAGTTAAAATCAAACGTGCAAGAAATTCGTTTGGACTCTGTCGTCATGGAATTAGCCGATAAAGAAATTGTAGAAATTCCGAATACCGCTGTCATCATTTGTGCAGGAGGCGTTCTGCCTACCCAATTTCTGAAAGAAATCGGTGTCATGGTAGAAACTCACCACGGCAAACCTGTTCGTAGTTAGAGAGTCAGACAAGATTCAAAGCATAAAATTAAAAAGGACTGTAAAAGTTGATGAAGTTAAGTATTTTGATTTTCAGTGTGATATTAAGCATTACCAATAATGCCTTTGCTAACACTCTGGGGGAAGTTGCTATTGGGAGCTATCTGCCAGATGCCACACTTAATGGCTTTTCAGGTAATACGAAGAAATTCTCGTCATATCGCGGCAAACCGCTCATTATCAATGTTTGGGCTAGCTGGTGCGGTCCATGTAGAGAAGAAATCGGTTCGCTAGAGCGCCTATCACGCCGTTTCGGTGGCAAGCAGATTAACGTCATTGGCATTTCAACAGATGATGATGCCAGTGCTGCAGCCGCATTTATCAAAGATTCAAAACTGACATTTACAAACTATCTTGATAGTCATGTACGGCTAGAAAACTTGCTTGGTGCGAATACTATACCACTCACAATATTGGTTGATGAGCGTGGACGCGTCATCGAAAAAGTACGCGGCTTTCAAGAGTGGGATAACCCAGAAGCCATTAAGTTTATCAACCAAAAATTACACCTGAAATTGAAATAGTGTCGTTATCACATGTGCCATAAAGCACCTCTATTTCAGCTTATTTAGTTGAACTTTTTATCTAATTTTTACTCTTAATGTATGAGTAGCTGGTTCACACAACCAGCTACTTAACGATTTTTTATGATTGCTCAAAAAGCAAAAATTAAAAAGGAGAGAAAGCCATGAAAACATTAAAAATCAATAAAGTACTCGTTGGCGAAGCTCTAGTAGGCGAAGGCAATGAAGTAGCCCATGTTGACCTCATCATTGGTCCAAGAGGTAGCGGTGCAGAAACAGCTTTTTGTATCGCATTAACCAATCAAAAGCGCGGTGACAACTCGTTACTTTCCGTCATTGCACCTAACCTCATGACCAAACCCCCAACCGTCATGTTCAACAAAGTCGACATTAAGAATGCCAAACAAGCTGTACAAATGTTTGGTCCTGCGCAGTGCGGCGTTGCGGCTGCGGTTGCTGATAGCGTTAGGGAAGGCGTAATTCCTTTAGAAGAAGCAAACGATCTATTTATATGTGTGGGTGTTTTCATACATTGGGACGCTGAAGACAATGCGAAAATTCAAGATTGGAATTATGCGGCCACTAAATTAGCCCTTAAACGAGCCGTTTTAGGGGAGCCACTTCCATCTGAAGTTATTGCTCAAGAGCAGGTTGTACATCATCCTCTCGCAGCGCATGACTATAAAAAAGGTGGTTTCTAAATCTAATTAGGCAAAAAATGCTTGCACATCCGTCAGCGCCCTAGTGCGTTTGAACGGAGGCAAGCTTTGCCAGATCTTTTTACCGTAAGATTTTGTAATTAATCGCGGATCGCAAATCATTAATACGCCGCGGTCATTTTCATCGCGAATCAAACGTCCTGCACCCTGCTTCAAGGTGATGACGGAATAAGGTAACTGATATTCCATAAAGGCATTTTTACCTTCTGTATTCAATTTATCCACGCGTGCAGACAATACGGGGTCATCTGGCGGTGCAAACGGCAACTTATCAATAATCACCACGCTTAACGCTTCACCACGTACATCTACGCCTTCCCAAAAACTTTGCGAGCCTACCAGCACGGCGTTACCCAGCTTGCGAAAGCGGTCTAATAATTCAGTGCGTGAGCTTTCACCTTGCAGCAATAATGGGCTTTCTATGCCATTTTCAATGAACTCTTCTTTCAATAAAGCATGAATCTCCCGCATGGCGCGCAAACTGGTAGACAGCACAAAAGCACGACCACCACTGGCCTGCAACACAGGTAGCGCCGCGGCGACTACGCTTGCGGTGTAAGACGGGCTATTGGGATCTGGCATCTCTGCAGGCACATAGAACAACGCTTGCTCTTGATAATTGAACGGGCTTTCCCAGTAGCCTGTTTTGGCATCCTGCAAACCCATGCGTTCCAAATAGTGACTAAAGTCGCTTTTCACAGCCAATGTCGCCGATGTAAAAATCCATGCACGTGGCTGCGCATTCAACTGCTTACCAAAGCCTTCTGCCACACTTAAGGGCGTAGCATGTAGCTGCACAGAGTGAGTAAACACCTCAACCCAACGCACCAAGTTATTATTTTCCGCAGCTTGCCAACGGCGAAATAAATCATATAAAGACTCACTCCGCTGCCAACACTTTTCTAGCAAAGGGTCACGTGCCGCCTGAGTTTCAAGCACAGTCGCTAAAGCTCGCAATTGACTTTGCATATGGTCAAAAGCTTCTTCAAAACCTTTCAGCGCCAAGGCTTTTTGTACCGGCAAACGCGAGCCTTCATAAGCGAAAATTAACCTGAAATCTTTAGCTGACTTTTCAAGCGCAGGAATCGCGTTACCAAGCGCGACGCAGTCTTTAGCCAGTGTTAAATGTGCAGTAGTACAATCTCGTGCCAGTTCAAGCAACTGGCTGGTAGAAACATCTTCACCAAAGAACAGCCCTGCGACCTCTGGCAGTTGATGCGCCTCATCAAAAATCACAGTATTTGCACTTGGCAGTAATTCAGCTACACCTTCGTCACGCAACATCACGTCGGCAAAAAATAAATGATGATTCACCACCACCACATCTGCCTCCAATGCCTTCTTGCGGGCTTCCATCACAAAGCATTCTTTATAATAGGCGCAATCACCGCCCAAACAATTATCACGCGTAGAAGTGACGCTAGCCCAAATCATGGCATTCTCTGGCACAGAGTTCAACTCGCTCTTATCGCCAGTTTTGGTGTTTTCAGCAAAAGTTTTAATCACATGCACGTATTTGGCATCTTCTCGCGAGGCAAAGCGCCCTTCTAGCTCAGCGCGCTCAAGATGATAATGGCACACATAATTTGCGCGCCCCTTGAGCATCGCCACGGTAACCGGCACTTTGAGTGCATCACGCACATTAGGTAAATCACGGCTATACAGTTGATCTTGTAGATTCTTTGTACCCGTAGAAATAATGACTTTTCCGCCTGTGAGCAGCGCTGGTACTAAATAGGCAAAAGTTTTACCCGTACCGGTACCCGCTTCAGCAACCAGTTGAGTATTGTTTTCAATAGCATCACCAATCGCCAGCGCCATTTCTAGCTGCTGCGTACGCTCGCTGTAGCCGTCGATATGCTTAGCTAATGTGCCGTCTTTTTCAAACACTTGGCGGATGGATTGTTCACTCATAAGGGCTGTAATTATCCCACGACTTAGCGTGTTTTATCGGATGTTTTATGCTTTAAATTGACGTCTAACGGTGAATTCTATTTTAAAGAAAATTCTTTAAAATCAGCCGTCATTTGCTTTTTCTGTTTAAATTCTTATAATTAGCGCACATGCAAAAATTTATCAGTCATTTTATATTGTGCTTAATGTTGGTTTTAGTCACCTCTTCGTGTGCCACAGCTGACACGATTGCAGGCAATGAAGCTATGCCGACCGACGAGCAAGCCGCATTATCAGCACGTTCAGAAGGCGAAGTTCCAGAAAAGTGGTCTACGCGCGCAAGTGAAGTGCTGATGAACGCACTAAGTTTAAGTGGAATTCGCTATCAATACGGTGGTAATTCGCCAGATACCGGGTTTGATTGCAGCGGCTTTGTTCGTTATGTGTTTAAGCAAGCCACCAGTTTGAGCCTGCCTCGCTCAGCGCTGGCAATGAGCCAACTAGGTAAGTCTGTACGCAAAAATGATCTCCAACCAGGCGATTTGGTATTTTTCAATACACTTAAATCAGCTTTTTCCCATGTAGGCATTTATGTGGGTAATAACCGCTTTATTCATTCGCCTCGTAGTGGTGGTGTCGTACGAGTCGAAAACTTAGAGACTGATTATTGGGCTAAACGCTACAGCGGCGCTCAACGTATTGATGCCGACAAAGATGCGGCAAACATCAAGGCAGATAATTAAGTATTGTTTTACAAAATATCTATTGGCTTAGATCTGCAGGTTTAGGCCTATCGCTATGACCCAAATCCCGCTCTGGGTCGATACAATCTCTCACCAACTGTTTGACTTCTTTAGCCTCAGGAAAACGTCCAGCTTCTTTGCGGGAAAAAAGCAGTTTTTGATTCAAACTAATCTCAAAAATACCATTACTGCCCGGCCTTAAAGTCACACCAGCCAAATCCTGCTCAAATGTGGTCAAGAGCTCTTGTGCCAACCAAGCAGCACGCAAAAGCCAACGGCATTGTGTGCAATAAGTAATTTCAATGTTGTACGTAGTCAATTTAGCTGTCCTTACTGTTATACTTTAATTTGGGTTTGGTTATTGAAGTTAAGTTTAATTATTATTGTAGTTGCTTGATAAACTTGGAACTATTAAAGCTCAGTTTGTCATATAACTCGTTGCGTCATTAATTTGTGGGAATTTTAAATGCAAGCTAAAAATAAACATCGGGGGTTTACTAAAGTTGCTTTAGTAGGCTCAGGCTTAATCCTTGGTCTCATGCTTAGTCTAACATATTCAGCCGTTGCTGAAAAAATGACTAAACAGCAATTTCCAATAGATGACTTACGTGCATTTGCAGAAGTATTTGGCAAAATTAAAAGTGATTATGTAGAGCCTGTTGAAGATAAAAAATTAATTTCAGAAGCTATCAGCGGCATGTTGACAGGCTTAGATCCTCATTCCACTTATATGGATCCTGACGCATTTAAAGATATGCAAGCAGCAACGCAAGGTGAGTTTGGAGGACTAGGTATTGAAGTGGGCATGGAAGATGGCCTTATTAAAGTAGTGTCACCTATTGAAGACTCTCCTGCTTTTGCGGCTGGCATTAAAAGTGGCGACTTAATCATGAAGCTTGATGACACACCAGTAAAAGGCTTGAGCTTAAATGATGCGGTAAAACGCATGCGAGGCAAACCAGATACATCAATTGTATTAACTGTTTTACGTAAAAACGAACCGAAACCGCTTACATTCACGTTAGTTCGCGCCATCATCAAAAATAAAAGTGTTAAATACAAAATGATCGAGCCTGGTTATGCCTACGCTCGCGTGACGCAGTTCCAAGAACATACTGGTGAAGATTTAGCCAAAGCCATTAAAACCATGCACGACGAAAATAAAGGCCCATTTAAAGGCTTTGTTTTAGATTTACGCAATGATCCGGGTGGTTTACTAAATGGTGCTGTTGGTGTGTCTGCAGCATTCCTGCCAAAAGACACCTTGGTGGTATACACAGAAGGTCGTGCGGCAGATTCTAAAATGAAGTTAACAGTGAATGCTGAGAACTACGTAAGTAGCAGCACTACTAATGATTATATGAGGAAAAATAATCTCAATCCAAATAATCCATTAAGCTATGCGCGTGCAATTGCTGATAACGATTACATTAACGACTTGCCTGCTGATCTTAAAACTGTGCCTATGGTTGTACTCATTAATGCGGGCTCTGCTTCAGCTTCTGAAATCGTAGCGGGTGCCTTGCAAGATCATAAACGTGCGACATTAATTGGTATCAGAAGCTTCGGCAAAGGCTCTGTTCAGACGATTATGCCAATGAACAATGGCGCTGCTATCAAGCTAACAACTGCGCGTTACTTCACGCCAAAAGGTCGCTCGATTCAAGCTAAAGGTATCGACCCAGACTATATTGTTGATGATGGTACAGATCAATCATACAACATTCATGAAGCTGACTTAACGGGTCATTTGTCTAACCCTAAAGATCCGCAAGCTGGTGTAGCAAAAAAATCTGATGCACCAACACCTGCAAAAGATGCAGCTAAAGATAAACTGAATGAGAAAAAATATGCCGAACCTGTTGGCCCGATTGAACCTGCCAGCAAAGAAGATTTACAATTTGCTCAGGCCATGAATTTTCTTAAAGGCAAACCGGTTGTAGTGGCTGAGCCAGCTAAAGTTGAAGCGGCTAAAGTAGATGTGCCTGCTGCTAAATAAAGCTTTTTAGCATTAAACCAATCCGCCTTTGTAACGAAGGCGGATTTTTTATGCCCAGTAGCTTTTTAAATTAACATTCTAAAGTTATTTTCTAACGCTTGCTTGCTCCAAGCGTACATTGCAAGGCTTATAATAACGGCATGACTTTATCTATAAAAGAATTGATTGTAGAGGCAGACCGTTGCGTGGCCTGTGGCTTATGCTTACCGCATTGCCCAACCTACAGAAAAACTGGCTCAGAGGCTGATTCTCCACGCGGTCGCATTCAGTTGATGCGTGCGGTGGCACAAGAAATTTTACCGAACAATGCGCGTTTTAATGAACATATCGACTTATGTTTAAGTTGCCGTAGTTGTGAATCGGCTTGCCCAAATAACGTCAATTACGGTGCGCTAGTCGATACTACTCGCGCACTTTTCATTCCGAAAAAAAGTCCGTTTTCAGCACTGGCAAAAGCAGTTATACGAAACCGTGTTTTCGCTAATACATTCGTGTGGCTGATTTGGTTCATTCAAAAATGCGGGCTTTTCAGCTTACTCAAACGCATCAATCCTGCGGCTAAAGTATTACCAATGGTTGCAAAACCAATCACATGGCAAAACCTTTATCCAGCGACTGCAGAGAACAAAGGTGCGGTTAGTTTGTTTTTAGGCTGTGCAGGGAATGCGCTCGATACCCATACATTGCAAGCCAGCATTCAAGTACTAAACCAACTGGGCTATGACGTACATATTCCAGCACAGCAAACCTGCTGCGGCGGGATTGCCAGACAAATGGGTGACGCCGAAGAATCTAGTAAGCTAGTCGCCCAGAATCAAAACAGCTTCGATGCTAACCTGCCAATATTAACGACTGCTAGCGGCTGTGGCGCAGGGCTCAATGACTATTTACCTACCCATAAAATACAAGACATTAGTGCATTCTTAATGGCGTGTGACTGGACTAATGTAGACGTTAATCCGCTTAATAAACAAATTTATGTACAAGACCCATGCACATTAACAAACGTGCAAAAAAGCCATCAGGCGGTTTACAGCTTGCTTAAAAAAATTCCCAATGCCACGGTGACTGCACTTGCAGGTAATGGTCAATGCTGTGGCGGCGCAGGCGCTTACATGCTGACCCAAAGTGAGATGGCTAATAACTTATTGAATGACAAATTAAATGCCATTAGCACTAATAATGTTGCGATACTCGCGACATCTAACATAGGCTGCAGCTTGCATATTGCCAATGGATTACGTGAAAAAAATCTAACCGTTTCTGTGATGCATCCCATTCAAATAATTGCCAAACAAATGAGGCCTGTGCGCCAAGTTTGAGCGTAAACTATCATTATGCTAAATAGATTAGATACACTGATTACTGAGTTTGACACTGGCTTACGCACCTTGCTTGCGAAACCTCACAGCGTACGGACTCATCCAGATGCACATATTGCCGAAGCGGATTTAACCGAGGCCGAAAAGAAACAAGCCGGTGCGCTCATGCGAGTGAACCACACTGGTGAAGTATGTGCACAGGCCTTGTACAGCGGGCAATCGTTAACCTCG
>JANLZY010000125.1:0-1810 GCA_031359365.1 Methylotenera sp.
CTGATGTAGATAACTGCATTGTTGCTCCTAAATTTTCTTTGCCTAAGTTATTACTTACTTAAACCTTAGCTTTTTACCTTTGCAGGTAGTTTAAGCTGAAAGCGTGTACGCTAAATTTTGTAACTGACCTTTGACCGATGCGTCTATCACGGTATCGCCAACAATAATTTTAATGCCACCAATAAGCTCTGAATCAACAGAAACATTGGCTTCAATCTTTTTGCCAAACTTAGCTTCTAAGCGTTTTACTAAATCTTTAATTTCCGCAGCGCTAGGTTTAGCCGCAGCGATAATTTGTGCATCTAGCGTACCTTCATCCTGTGCTTTAAGTTCTTCAAACGCACTGGTGATAGCAGGCAAGATAGACATACGATTATATTCAACCAACACTTTAATCAAGTTTTGTCCGTGCTCATTGAGCTTGTCGCCGCACACTTTTAAAAAAGTGTTTTGCAAGTCACTTGCTACTACTTTTGGATCTTGTACGTAAGCTTGCATCTGCGCGTCGTTAACGACTGCAGCTGCAAAACCTAACATTTCAGACCACTTTGCTAGAGACTTTGTCTCTTTACCAAGTTTATAAGCAGCAACTGCGTAAGGCCTTGCAATGGTTGATATTTCAGCCATGACTTATAGCTCCGCCGCAAGTTTAGATAGCATTTCGCTGTGTGCTTTGCCATCAATCTCTTTACGCAATATTTTTTCAGCGCCTGCGATTGCAAGTGCTGATACTTGTGAACGTAAGCCTTCTTTTGCACGGTTCACTTCTTGGTCGATTTCAGCTTTAGCGCCAGCAATGATTCGGTCGCCTTCAACTTTGGCTGTTGTTTTAGCTTCTTCAACGATTTGTGAGCCACGTTTTTCAGCTTGACCAATGATTTCGCTCGCTTTTTGCTTAGCTTCATTCAAAGTGACTTCTGATTTTTTAGCAGCAACTTCTAATGCGCTTTTACCTTCTTGCGCTGCAGCTAAACCATCAGCAATTTCCTTTTGGCGTGTTTCAATCGCTGTTAATAGCGGTGGCCAAACGAATTTCACTGTGAACCAAATCAACACAGCAAACGCAATAGCTTGTGCGATAAGTGTAAAGTTAATGTTCATTTTTGATCCAGATTAATTATCAATAAAGCATAAGCCGTTAAGTAAGGCTTGAGTCACATTTGACTTAAACCTTAAATTTTAACGACTAATTATTTAGCAATTACGCTTAATAATGGGTTAGCAAATGCAAACATCATTGCTAGACCAACACCAATAATGAAAGAAGCATCGATAAGACCTAATAGCAAGAACACTTTACCTTGCAATTGTGGAATCATTTCTGGTTGACGAGCAGCGCCTTCTAAAAAGCTAGCACACATGATACCAATACCGATACAAGCACCTGCAGCACCTAGACCAATAATTAAGCCAATACCAACGCCTGTGTAGGCTTGAACCATTGCTAAAAGTTGTAAGTTATCCATTTTATTACCCTTTAAAAAATTAAAAAACGACTACTAAATTACCAGACTAAATTACTAAAAAAACTAACCGCTAAAAACTATTACTTAATGTGATTCGTGCGCCATTGCTAGGTACACTACTGTCAACATCATGAAAATAAACGCTTGTAATGCCACGATTAAAATGTGGAAGATTGACCAACCAGCCCCTAAAATCGCACCAAATATAGTGCCTGTTAAGCCTGTTGCTGCCCATAAGCCGATTAACAAGAAGATTACCTCACCAGCATACATATTGCCGAAGAGTCGCAATGAGTGTGAAAGTGGTTTAGAAACGTATTCGATAATGTTGAAAGCGAAGTTTG
>JANLZY010000135.1:0-2154 GCA_031359365.1 Methylotenera sp.
CGCGTTCATAACAACCTGTTCCAATGAGGTTTTGCGTGTTGTAGCAAAGTTGCACTACACGTACGCCTAAATCGGCAAATACTTCAATGTAGCCTAGGTTATCTTCAAAAGCATGCGCGTTTTGAAAACCTAAAATAATGCCCGTTTTACCTTCTTTTTTAGCGCGGTGAATGTCGTCTATGCCATTCACAAAAGTCAGTAAATCACTGCTTTCTTGAATCAGGCTGCGCATATCAATCACGTTATCGATGGTGCCTTTAAAGCCTTCCCACACCGAAATAGTGCAATTAACAGCAGTGAGACCGCCTTTTTTCATATCTTCAAAAACAGGGCGCTCCCATTTTGAAATGTTAAGACCATCAATCACGATGCTATCTTGGTGTATTTTTAATGATGATTCTGACATCATGCTTCCTTACATTAGAGTTAAGAAATTAGGTATAAAAGCTAGTAAATTGGAAAACGTTGGCATAAGGCAAAAATCTCGCTACGTACACGCTTTTCAACAGCGTCATCACCATCAGGATTATTTTTTAAACCTTCAAATACTTGCAAAATCAAATTCCCCACTTGGCGGAATTCTGCCTCACCAAAGCCACGGGTAGTACCAGCTGGTGTGCCTAAACGAACGCCAGAAGTCACGGTTGGTTTTTCGTCATCAAATGGAATACCATTTTTGTTACACGTAATACCCGCACGTTCTAATGCATGCTCAACTTGATTACCTTTTAAGCCTTTAGGGCGTAAATCGACCAAGACTAAGTGATTGTCTGTGCCGCCTGTTACCAAATCAACACCGCCAGCTACCAAGACCTCACCTAGTGCTTTTGCATTGGCTAATACTCGGTCAATATACGTTTTAAATTCAGGTTGAAGTGCTTCGCCAAAGGCAACAGCTTTACCGGCAATTACGTGCATAAGCGGGCCGCCTTGCAAGCCTGGGAAAACGGCTGAGTTTATTTTTTTAATCAAATCTTCATCGTTAGTCAGTATCACACCGCCGCGAGGACCTCGCAGTGTTTTATGTGTGGTCGATGTCACAATATGCGCATGTTCAACAGGGTTTTGGTGACGACCAGCTGCGACAATGCCAGCAAAGTGTGCCATGTCAACCATCAAGGTTGCGCCTACACCATCGGCAATTTGACGGAAGCGCGCAAAATCCACAGCACGCGGATAGGCTGAGTAACCAGCAATAATGACTTTAGGTTTATGTTCGTTCGCTAGCGCTTCAACTTGGTCATAATCTAAACGATAGTCTTCGCGACGCACGCCATATTGCACTGCATTAAACCATTTACCTGAAAGTGCAGGTCTGGCGCCGTGGGTTAAGTGACCACCAGCATCCAATGACATGCCTAAAATGGTGTCGCCCGGTTTTGCGATGGCTAACATGACTGCACCGTTGGCCTGCGCGCCAGAATGCGGCTGCACATTGGCAAACTTAGCACCGAAAAGTTGTTTTAATCGGTCGATCGCCAATGTTTCAACTTTATCTACAAACTCGCATCCGCCGTAATAGCGTTTACCAGGATAGCCTTCTGCATATTTGTTGGTGAGCACTGTGCCTTGCGCTTCAAGCACCGCACGGGAGACAATATTTTCAGAAGCAATCAACTCAATTTGCGATTGTTGTCGGTATAGCTCTTCATTGACTGCAGATTGTATTGCAGGGTCAGCATCGGCCAATGATGCTGAAAAGAACGGTGCTTTAATCTGGTTCATTTTGACTCTTTCTAAGTGTATTTGCTAATACAGTAAGATATGATTTTGGCAGGACATTGACTTAATTAATGACTAGCAAGCGACTACATTTATAGCTAATCCGCCAAGTGCTGTTTCTTTATATTTTGATTGCATATCCACGCCCGTTTGGCGCATGGTTTCAATCACTGCATCTAATGAAACAATATGACCACCTTCATGCATCATGGCCAAGCGCGCCGCATTAATGGCTTTCACTGCACCCATACTATTGCGCTCAATACATGGAATTTGCACCAAGCCACCAATCGGGTCGCAACTCATGCCTAAATTGTGCTCCATGGCGATTTCAGCGGCATTTTCAATTTGCTCATTATTGGCGCCAAGTACTGCCGCTAAACCTCCTGCTGCCATCGAGCAGGAAACGCCAATTTCACCTTGGCAGCCCAT
>JANLZY010000136.1:0-13172 GCA_031359365.1 Methylotenera sp.
ACCTAACTCAATTGTCGCTACAAATGAAGGAGTAGAAGGATTCTGGAAGCGAGTTCTTAGTGATTACAATACTAGACAAGTAGTTTTTGAGATTAAGAATTTTGAAAAATTAACAACTGATGAGTACAGGCAAGTTTTTTCATATCTTGGAAAAGAATATGGACGATGTGCATTTCTAATTTGTAGAGATAAGCTTAAAGAGTTATCAAAGGGCGCTGAATTAGATGCTTTTCGTGATTTCTACTCAAAGGACTCTATGATCATAAAGCTTACTGCCGATCTTTTGGTTTCAATATTACATAAGATTCGCAGTCCTCAGAAATTTGACGCTGCGGACGAAATGTTAAAAAGACATTTATATGAGCATATTCGCCTATATGCAAATGGGCAAACATCTATACAAAGCAAACCAAAGCAAACCAAAGAAGCCAAAGAAGCCAAAGAAGCCAAAAAAATGACTCTATCACTCACCGCTTAGATTAATCCCCTATGGAACGATCTAGCGGATTGAAAACGATATAATTAAATTGTCAGTTTGTTTCTTCAGGTTAGTCAGTCAAGATACATAAACAAGCTCTACCCAGTGCCCACCTTCATCTTCTTGGGCGCACCAATAGTATCAATGAGTTAGCCTATTCTAACTCTGTCGGAATATCTAAAAACTCACCTTGTGACACAGTGAGACGTAACTTTTTATCAAGAAAAAAAACTTATAGATATCTAAACGTCTTTTTGGATACATTTAGCCGTCATTGCTTCATGGTATATTTTTTCAATAGCGGCGGCATCTAAAGCCGGTGTTAAAAGCTTTGCACTAAATGCTTTACATCTTGAGTTATCTATAATAAGTTCTTTAGTTAATTTAGCTTTTTCATTCATTGTGATTGGATCTTGATGTTTGGAACAAGCCACCATGAAGCAAATTAGGGTAAGTCCAAAAAAATACGTTAGCAAAAATTTTATTTTAAGATTCATCAATAGACACCAATCTAAAGCCATGAAAGAGGGAAAATGACAGAAAGCTATAGACTAAATCTATATGCTGAAACAGCAATTAAACATATATCCACAGTAGATTAAAAACGCACTCCAATTGTAATTCTAGTCATATCATCTTGAGTAAAGTTTACTTTTGGATCATATGCAATTCGTAAAAAATAGCTTGGCCAATCATAGGTAATAGATGCACCAACGCTATTAATCGACTGCCCAGGATCTGTAGGGCCACTTTTATTAAACATATCAAGTGAGATGCGTTGCTTATTTTGTAGAGGGATCTGCATCAATAAATGTGTATTCTGCTGCCCAGGTACAACTCTGACGTCACGCACCATAAATAGAGTCACGCTGGGACCATTTTCTTTTTTATAACCTACCCCAAGCGTAACTGCATCATTAGGGTCAAAGTTAAGGTTGGCGTATGGCTTTAGATTTGTTATGCCGTAACCAATCATTCCAAAAAATGGATCGGTTGTAGTAGCCGTAATTGAACCTCCGAAAAATCCATGGGTTGCGACTTGTAACGAAGTATCTATGTTTACCATTAACAGCTGATCAGTACGTTCATATCCACCCCGCCACTGGTCAAATCCAGTTGCACTCTCTTTGTAGTAGCCAACCCAAGCCCGCTGATTATCCCTTTCGGCTCTTAAATTAAGATCGTTTGAATGCACACTTTGTGTAGAATAATCACTAAGACTGAGTTTATAGTCAATCGGTTTATCCGCCACTAGGCTGATGTCAGGTGCTGGCTTTGTTGTATCAGCAAATGCATAAGTACTTTGCATCAAGAAAAAAGCGATATTAATTAATAATTTTTTGAGCATATTTAATTTTGACCTATGGCCTACTAAAACTACAAACTTTATAAGTTTTTACATAAAGTTATAAATATTATGTTGAACACTCTTAACATACTTTCATACGTGAGTACTTGCTGATCTTGTTGTTTGCGCTCATGGCGCTATTAGACACTCAATGCGACGTCAAGCTCTTGGCAAAGCCACCGAGCAGTGTGTCGTGATTTAGGGTGATCGATCATGACATACTTTACTTAGTGACTTCGTGAGTTTCGCAAAATACTTTGTGGATTAAGATATCACGCTTTTCTAATGCCTCTGCGAGCTCTCGCTCAACCTCTCGAATACATTATTAATCTGCCGTAAGCTTGGCAGCTACTAATGTGGCTTTGAGTTCACCGCGCTCAGACTCTGCAACTCATGGGCGCATGGATTTAGAATCAACACCTAATAGCCAGTCTGCTGCTGAGAGTTGGAAGTGTTGTACTGTTAACTAGCTTCCCCTTTAATTATTCTGTAAATAAGCGACGTGGTTACGTTTTATGAGAAATCCTAACAGGCTAATAAAATATGATCAATTTCCCTGTCCACTAGAAGGACCTAGCTTAGTTAGACTATACTCATTTTTAATCAAGGAGATATATTCGTTAAACTTCTTTTAAACTAGGCGCAACTATTTTTCTATTACTTGAGATTCCTCTCTATTTTCATCAGAGAAATAAGGAAAAAGTAGTGGTAATAGTAGCAGTGTGAAAAACGTAGCTGAAATCAAACCACCCACAATCACAACAGCAAATGGGCGCTGAGTTTCAGAACCAATACTGTGCGAGAGCGCGGCTGGTAACAAACCCAACCCAGCCATAAACGCAGTCATCAATATAGGCCTTAACCTAGCCATTGCACCGTCCAATATCGCATTCGGTATGTCTTGCCCTTCCATTATAAAGTGCTTTATTTGCTCGACCATAATCACGCCGTTCTGAACAGATATACCCGCCAATGCAATAAAACCAACCGCAGCCGAAACTGATAAATGCAGACCAGCTATTCCAAGGCCGGCCAAACCACCAATTAGTGTAAATGGAATCATGAGCAATACTAGTAATGCATTTCGCACTGATTTGAATGCCCAAAATAAGATCACAAAAATAAGTAATATTGACAGAGGAACAATCACCTCTAAACGCTTCATCGCGCGCTGTTGGTTTTCAAACTGTCCTCCCCATGTCATGTTATAACCAGCGGGTAGAATTACACCATCCTTAACTTTAGCCATAGCTTCTTTAACAAAGCTACCCTGATCTCGATTGGCCAAATTACACTTTACAGACACCACTCGAGAAACACCTTCACGACTGACGCGAGAAGCACCTTGTTTGACTGTAATCTCGGCTACAGAGCTTAAGGGGATGCTGCTTACACCATCAGATAATGTTATTGGCAGCTTCCCTATATCATCGACAGATTCACGAAAAGAGCCTTCTAGCCTTATAGTCACATCAAAACGTCGGTCACCATCGTAAAAGGTGCTTGCTGCGTTGTTAGCGAGTGCGGTTTGAACCGTATTATTAACATCTGAAACAGCTAATCCATATCGTGCAAGTTTAGATCTATTTAAGTTGATGTCTAATTCGGAGTTGCCTGATATGCGGATAGCTTCTACATCCGTTGCACCTTGGACAGAATTCAGAACGCTGACAACCTGATTAGCTTTTTCTTCTAGGATGCTAAGATTAGGACCATAGATTTTTATTGCGATTTCCCCTTTAACACCTGATAGAGCCTCTTCAACGTTGTCTTGAATCACCTGAGAAAAATTAGTAGGAATGCCAGGAATTTTATGAATTTTATCGGACATATCTTTAATCAAAGCTTCTTTATTTGGAAAGCTCCAATCACTTGACGGTTTTAGGTCTGCTAAGATTTCAATGTTATTTGGACCTTTGGGATCAGTACCATCATCAGGGCGCCCAACAGCAGCACTGACCATATTAACTTCTTTATAACTAGTTAGAATTTTTCGAATATGTCGTTCTATTTCTTTTGACTTTTCTAGACTTGTCGAGGGCGGTAAGCTTGCTGTGAGCCAAATATTCCCTTCATCTAGTTTAGGCAAAAACTCAGAACCCAGCATAGGAGATAATGCTAAAGATACGGCTAATAGCGCGACAGAAGCCAATATGACAAGTACTCTAATCTTACCCATACTTAATAAGAATTTTTTATACCCTTCTTTTACTACATCCATCCATTGACTATGTTTCTCCTCCATATCTTCACGGCGCATAGTATATGACAGCAATGCTGGCACTAATGTTAAGGTTAGAATTATGGCTCCTAACAGTGCAAAGCTTAGTGTAAAAGCCATTGGTGAGAAAATCTTGCCCTCTACACGCTGGAAAGTGAAAATTGGTAAAAATGCTAAAATAATAATCAATTTTGAAAATAAAATTGGCCTGCCCATTTCAACAGCAGTATTTTTTAAGGTTTGAATACGCCAGCTATATGTTGCATGTTTAGGAAATTTATCTAATTGTGTAAAAGCGAGTTTAACCATTAAAGCTTCGACCAGAACAACGGCACTATCAACAATGATTCCAAAGTCTACTGCCCCAAGTGATATCAGATTTGCTGAAACTCCAAATATATCCATCACAATAAAAGCGAAGAGTAATGATAGTGGGATCACCGAGGCTACGATTAAAGCAGCTCGCCAGTTCCTTAAAAAAATCAACAAAATAGCTACTACTAATAATGCACCTACAATTAGGTTCTCTGTCACGGTATTTACTGTATGTTTAATAAGGTTGGTACGGTCATAGAAAGGAGCAACTCTCACACCTGAAGGTAACTTCTTATTAACTTCGATCACCTTCTGACGCAAAGCTTCGATTACTTTTGCTGGATTTTGACCTTTAGTCATAATGACGATGCCTTCAACCACATCATCACGATTGTTGTATGAAACGATACCTGAACGTGGTCGATCACCAATAACAACTTTACCAACATCGCTGATAAGGATTGTCTTACCTAAACGTGAAGTAATCACAGTTTGTGCAATATCATCAATAGTTTCATACAATCCAACACCACGTACTACAAGTGATTCATCCCCTCTGTGTATTAATCCACCACCTACGTTACTGCTATTGTTAGAGAGTGCCTTATTGACTTGATCAATACTAACTCCAAATTTGGTTAACATATAAGGATTAAGTTGAACCTGATATTCTTTGACTGACCCACCGAAACTGGTAATGTCAGCTACACCAGGAACTGTCCTTAGAATTGGACGAATTTGCCAATCTTGGATAGCCCTTATATCTCGCTGAGGCATGCCTTTTGGAGCTTCAACGATATATCGATAAATTTCTCCAACAGCTGTAGTTAATGGAGCTAATGTCGGCTGTATGCCAGGGGGTAAGGTAACACCTTGCAACCGTTCTAACACTTGCTGTCTAGCAAAGTAATCATCGGTATGTTCTGAAAAAGTAAGGGTGATGACTGACAAGCCCGTAATTGAAACTGAACGCATTTGGGATAAGTGAGGAACGCCGCTCATTTCATGCTCAATAGCCAGAGAAACAACTCGTTCAACCTCTTCAGGCGCCAAGCCAGGTGCCTGCGTAACAATACCCACGTGAACATCTTCAACATCAGGAAAAGCTTCAATAGGCAGATTCTGTAATGCAAAACAACCTGCAATAATTACAACTAATGTACCAAGCAGGACAAAAACACGCTGCTGTAAAGAAAATGTGATGATATTTTTTAACATGAGAGATTCTTTAAAGTTATTTATCGACAGCTAGTTCAGAGTTCAACAGAATTGCGCCTGAGGTAATGACGCGCTCCCCATTGACGAGTCCATTTTTTACCGTTGCAAAATCACGTTCTTGTGAGTTTAGTATTAGGCGACGTTTTTTAAAACGCCCTGGACTGACTTCAACAAATACGTAATTGTATAAGCCTTCTGTAATCAAGGCTGTATTTGGCAACCGAATTACTTTAATGTTTTTGGTGTTTAGAGGCGTTATCCTTGCATACATTTCAGGCTTGAGCTTTCCCTTGCTTTTAAGTGAGCAGCGAATGGTAATTCGTCTAGTACTTGGGTCAACCATCACCCCTATTGATTCTATTTTCCCGCTGAATACTTCATCGGGGTATGCGTCTACTTGTATAGATAAACTTTGACCCTCACTTACCTTAGCTAAGTCACTCTCAGGTAAGTCTATACTTGCCCATAAATGTTCTGGATTTGTAATTACGAATAGTGGGATAGTGGCATCGGGGCGAACTTCAGCACTTGGATTAACTTGCCTATCTACCACTACGCCTGCAATTGGCGCGCGCAAAAAATAACTTTCATCACCATTACGTTGAGCACCTAAATTCTTCAATCGGGCATTTGCTCGCTTAGCTTCTGCTTCGGCCTGAGATAAATCCGCTTGGCTATTTTCTTGATCTTTACGTGCAATGACACCACCTTCTAAAAGTAAGTTATTACGATCAAACGCTTTACGTTTAAGCTTCAGATCAGCATCGGCTTTTCGAGCTTCAGAAAGAGCGCTACCTAACTCTGGAGAATCCATAATTATAAGAACTTGACCAGCTTTAACTTTGTCGCCTATTTGTGCTTTGATGCTTACTGCACGCCCCAATATTGGGGAGCTGATGCGAGTTGTATAGTTCTCATCAAGAGTAATTTTACCATTCAGAGGCGAGGTGGCTGGTGCTTCCACCTCAATTACCGGCTCAATTTTAAGACTAGCAAACTGTGGTGCGTTAGGGGGCAATACAACCTCATCAGAAATAGATGTTTTTACTGCAGTCTTTGCTACTGCAGCGTTACTTAAAGAAGGCACAGTGATGCTAATCGCTAGCATTATCCGAAATAAAGTATTGTTCATGGATTTTCCTCAACATTAGTAGCCGCATGCCATGCAGCAAGTGATTTAGCGTAGTCTGCATGTACGGAGGCAGCCTCTAATTGTAACGCGCGTAAGACACGACGTGAGTCAAGTAAGTCAGTTACTCCTATTGCACCATGTAGATAAGCAAACTCAGCAGCATCAGCTGCTTTTTGCGCTTCCATAAGCATTTGCTCATCAAAGCGGCGCACTTTATCTATCGAAGCATTTAAATCAGCTCTTGCCCGAGTAATCTCACCAACAGCAGCGGCATGTATTTGCTCTTTGGCTTCAACTGCAGATGTGAAATCAATCTCAGAACGTGCAATTTCACCCTGATATTGATAATTTGTGAAAAGTGGAACGCTAATAAATGCACCTAAAGTATTTTCGCCTACCGCAGGGCCTTGACCAGGAAAATGCTGATATTGAATACCAACATTAATATCCCTAGTTTTGAGTGAGTTAGCTAAACGTCGATTTTGATCAGCTTGCTGAGTTCTTGCTTCCGCTGCCAAAATGTCAGCGCGTAGATTTAAGTTATTGTTAGTATCTAAATTATCTTTACTATCAATATTGGAGGTGTTTGCTAGAGGGATTATGCTCGGCCACTTATCGCTTGCGATTATCATATTGGCTTCATTTTCTTTACCAATTAGATAAGCTAAAGTCGCTTGAGCCTTTTCATGATTCGCTATTGATTGCCTAAAATCGTTTTTACCTCGCAATGCGTCTACACGTATTCGAGCGACATCAGAAAAAGCAATATCACCCGCTTTTAATCTTAACTCTGCTGCCGCTAAAGTTTTTTCATATAACGTAACATTAGCAGCTTGAATATCCTCTGACTCTTGGGCAAGAATTAGCTCATAATAAGTACTTTCTAAAGCTAATTGCTGCTGCCTGATGGTATCTTTTAAATCGTACTTTGAAGCTTTAATGCCGATTTCAGCTGAAGCCAATCTCAAATCACGCTTATTACCCCTTTCAAACAATTGATTAATTTGAACGGTGCTACTTAAGGTTTTATCTGTAAGACTATTGCCGCCATTGGGGTTGGAGTTACCTTGGTTATGGTTGAGATTGACATTAGATAGGCCTAGTGACAAAACTGGGTTAGGATTTTGTCCCGCAATTACCACACCAGTTTGCGCAGTCTCAACCATGCGATTTGCAAACTGCAGCTCGTGGCTGCTGGTACGAAATAGATTTACTGCACCGCTGAGGCTAAGCTTCCCAAGGTTGATATCTTCTGCCATGGCCGAGCTGCAGTTAAAGGCGATAGTCGATAAAGTAACACACGTTAAGATACGTAGTTTAATTTCATAACGTTGTAATTTTAGAGTCGAAAATTTTACCGTTGCATACATATAGAAGCCTTATTCTAGTTAATTATCTTTGATAAAACTCGCATGTGCGGGCATCAAATTGCACGTCATATTGTATTAAAAATAGCTTACTTCTCAGACCCATTAAATAATCGCTGGATTCTACAGATGCAACCTTGCAAGAACATGTCCAGAACCTTTCAGCAAGCTTTCATTACGAAAATTTCTACTTGGAATCATCAAAGTACAGCTAACAGGGCTGGAATCACTGAGTTATACTTAAAACAAGAAATTTAACGTTGAGCTTATAATGCGCATATTATTGGTGGAAGATGACACTTACTTGGGCGAGAGTACCGCAAGAGCGCTACGCTCCCAGCAGTGGTTTGTGGATTGGGTCAAAAGCGGTGACTCTGTTATGAATATGTTAGGTCTTGCTTCTTATGATGCAATTATTCTAGATGTTGGTTTGCCTGGTATGGACGGCTTCGAAATTTTGCATAGTTTGCGCGCCCAAAATAACACTCTGCCAGTGTTGATGTTAACAGCTCGCGATACTATTGATGATCGAGTATATGGATTTCAACTTGGTGCTGATGATTATTTAGTAAAACCATTTGCTTTGAAAGAGCTCGTCGCTCGCATTCAAGCCATTACGCGGCGCTTTCATACACGCCAACATAACGAAATTATATTCGGCATTTTACGCATAGACTTAACTGCCAAGCGTGCCTATTTATCGAATAAATCGCTCGAACTATTACCTCGAGAGTGGGCTGTACTTGTGTACATACTGAACAATTTGGGCAAAGTAGTAAGCAAAGAACAAATTTTGGAAGCAATTTCTGACTGGGACGAGGCACCATCAAGCAATGCCATTGAAGTCTATATTTCGCGGCTCAGGACAAAACTCACTCCTGCTGGAATTTCAATTCGGACAATTAGGGGATTTGGTTATCTGATAGAGGAGTCTGTCAATGGAATCCAGCCTTAAACAGCAGTTGCTAATCTGGCTGATAGTACCAATGCTAGTGATAGCTCCTGTAGCAGCAGCATTCCAATATTGGTTATCTCTCAGACCTGCGAAACAAGAGTTTGATCACCAACTCGGTGATTATGCCATTGCAGTTTCAAGTTTTTTAAAAGTGGATGGGGAAAGCATTCATTTCAAAATGACGGATGAAGCGATACATCTGCTGCGCACAGATCAAATTGATACTGAATTTTTTCTGGTTGCATCGCCTGATGGCAAGGTAATCGCGGGAGATCCTGTACTGAATACCCCTGAAGGTAAAGTTGCTGCGGGCGAGTTGCGTTTTATAGATCGTGAAATCAACGGTCATGCACTGCGCATGGTGATTTATGGCGTAGCTTGTGGCCAAAATTCATGTCAAGTACGGGTTGCTGAAACCCTACGCAAAAGAGACAAGGTGCAGACTCAAGCACTTATCACGACGCTACTGTCAATTCTGGTATTAGGCTTAACTACAACGGCGGTGGTTCTGATCGCAGTAAAACATGGCTTAAAACCTATGCAGGATCTTCGCGCTCAACTTGCTGATCGAAACTTTTCTGACCTGCAACCCATAAGCTTACCGCATGCACCATCTGAATTGCAGCCACTCATTACAACACTCAATCATCTGTTCAAACAACTTAGTGACGCGAGTAATGCACAGAAGGCTTTTCTCGCCGATGCAGCACATCAGCTTCGCACCCCGTTAACGGCGCTTCAAACAGAATCAGAGCTAGCATTGTTGGAGCCTCATCCAAAATCGCTGAACACCACTCTAGAGCGCCTCAATCGTTCTGCAAGCCGTGCTGCGAAGTTGGCAAACCAATTACTGGCAATCGCTCGTGCAGATCCCAACAGTCAAAATTCAGCAGAATTTACACACATTAATCTCAAGGATATTGGTGCTGAAGCTGCAAATGAGTGGTCTAGCCTGGCATTCTCAGCGGGCATTGATTTAGGTTTTCAATTGCTGACAGCTTCAGTACTTGGGCAATCAACTTTGCTTCAAGAGCTATTATCGAATCTTATCCATAACTCAATCGAACATGCGGGCAAAGGTACTCAAATTACTGTAAAAACCTATGTTTTAGAGCAATCGGCTATTCTTGAAGTAGAAGATGATGGCCCAGGAATAGATTTTGAAGAGCGTCAAAAGGTGCTACAACGCTTCTCTCGCGGTAGCCAAGCTAAAGGCTTCGGTAGCGGACTGGGCTTGGCAATTGTCAATGATATAGTACGAATTCATGGAGCAAAGCTCATATTAACAACACCTACTAAAGGCAAGGGATTACTGGTGCGTATATCATTCCGAGTTGACTCGCCTAGTGCAGACTGAGGTAGTTCTGATTTTTATACTAGAAAACTAAACTATTGTGGAATGTATTGTTCAACAATGAACTTGCTCATTCCACTTGCGAGTTCCTCTTCACCATAAAATACTTTGCCGATATTCTCCGTGGTTAATAAACTTGATTCATCTTCATTGTGCGTTCTGACAACAATTTTAATTTCAGGACGCAGTGCTTTTGCAGTTTCGGCCATTTTTCTGATATTAATCGTATCCGGTGTTGCAATGACCAGCATGGATGCATTTGCAATATGCGCTTGAATTAACACGGCAGGTTCGGAAGCATTTCCCGATACTGCTGGTATGCCTTTTTTACGTAGATTTTCAACAATCTCTCTATTTTCTTCGGCCACAACATAAGGGATGTTGCTATCACTTAATGCTTTGGCAATTCTTTTTCCAACGCGCCCATAACCCACCAGCACGACTTGACCTTCCAAGTATTTACGTTCAGTACTCATGGGCAGCTCAGAGAATTGATCTACACGTTGCTCATATTGGCGCGCAATCTCAGAGAAGCCGAGCACCCACTTTTTAAACGGTTTAATGATTGAAAATACGAGTGGATTGATAGCAATTGAAATTAAAGCACCAGCCAAAATCAAACTCATGCCTTCTGCTGGCAGAATGCCTAATGAAACGCCCAAGCCAGCAAGAATAAATGAGAACTCGCCAATTTGAGCCAAACTGGCAGCTACAGTGAGTGCGGTGTTAAGTGGGTAGCGAAGTGCTAAAGTGATCACCATGGCAGCAATGGATTTACCAAAAACAATGATGGCTACAACAGCTAATACGCTCAGTGGTTTCGCCAATAATATCGAAGGCTCAAATAGCATTCCAACTGACACAAAAAACAGCACCGCAAAGGCATCGCGAAGCGGTAATGACTCTTCAGCGGCTCGATGGCTGAACTCAGATTCGCGCATTACCATACCCGCAAAAAATGCACCGAGCGCGAATGACACGCTAAACAATATCGCCGCGCCATAGGCGATGCCGATAGCAGCGGAAATTACAGATAAAGTAAAAAGTTCTCTTGAACCTGTTTTTGCAACATGCCATAAAATCCACGGCAGCAAGCGCTTACCAACGACTAACATCAAGACAATAAAACCTGTCACCTGCAAAAGCGTAAAGCTAATGGTCTGCCATAATGGTGTAGAAGTAGTTTCAGTCGTTACGCCGCCTAAAATGGCCGCAAGTGGTGGCATCAATACCAACACTAACACGGTAACAAGGTCTTCAACCACCAGCCAGCCTACTGCAATTTTTCCATTCATACTCTCAAGTATGCCTCTGGACTCAAGTGCTTTTAATAACACTACAGTACTGGCACATGACAGCGCTAGACCAAAGATTAGACCTTCACCAAATGTCCAACCCCACCAGTTGGCTAACAGCATGCCAAGCAAGGTTGAGATTGTCATTTGTATGATAGCGCCAGGTAAGGCGATGCGCTTAACCGACATCAAATCGTTAATGGAAAAGTGCAGACCAACGCCAAACATGAGCAGCATGACGCCAATTTCAGATAATTGAGATGCAATGCTTACATCTGCAACAAAACCTGGCGTTGCGGGACCAATCAGAATGCCTGCGAATAAGTAACCAACAAGTGCGGGTAGCTTGCAACGTTCAGCGATAAAGCCAAAAATGAGTGCGAGCCCAAAACCAGAAGCAATCGTTGTAATAAGTGTTAAGTCATGATCCATAGGTTTACCTTTTTTTATGGCTAAGCATACCAATCTTGAGGCGTTTTCAGATGGCTAATGGCACTTTAATTCCATCAATTTCTTTCGAATATTTGATGGAATTATTAAATGTCAAAATCATATTATTTTCGACTAAATATCAAACTTAACAAACTATTTGTGTACTATCCTTCGGGCTGTGAGATGCATCTCACAATATAACGACCTGCAATTTTTCAGTATGCGAACCTAAGCATTTAGGCTTTTACTCACAATTTCGAACACATCGTTTGATAGATTTGGTGTGTTCATAATCGTTTGTAATGCGCCTTTCATCTGCGCTTGCAATGCTGGTGTGTAGCGTTTCCACTCGCGGAATGGCGTTACTTGGCGTGATGCAATTTGTGGGTTGATTTCGTTCAACTCAATAATTACATCCCTTAAAATGGCATAGCCTTGGCCACTTGGGTCATGGAATTTCACTGGGTTGTTGATTGAGAATGCGGAATAAAGTGAGCGCACGCGATTAGGGTTTTTAATATTAAAATCTGGGTGCTTGAGTAGCTTCGCAAAGTCGTCAAATATGGCATCCCTGTTTGCAATCGCTTGTAGTGAGAACCATTTATCCACGACGAGTGGATAGCGTTTAAATCGGCGATAAAAATCTGCCAAGACGTCATCGCGTTGAGCTTGCGTACTATCAGACAGGCAAGATACCGCCGCAACAACATCGGTCATATTATCTGCCGCATCATAATGCGCCTTTGCAAAGGCTGCGCATCCAGTGCCATTGGTGACAGTTATTAATTCAAGCACTGTATTTTGTAACGCTCTGCGCCCCATCGCTGCTGGTGATATAGAAAACTCGCCAGTATTACTGTTGTCTTTATACAAGCGCTGCAAAGCTGCTTTATGTGTCTGTTTAATTGTTTTAAGTATGTGCGTGCGGGCATTATCTATGGCGGCAGGGTCAATCACAGTCTGCGTTTGCGCAATCACAGCAATCGCCGGCAGCGTGAGTGCGCGTATGTGCTGCCTCAGCCCGCAAGTCTGTTTGCAGCGTCTTGCAGGCCGCCCA
>JANLZY010000161.1:0-3047 GCA_031359365.1 Methylotenera sp.
TTCATATAGTTGAAGATGCTGGACACTCAGCCATGGAGACTGGCATCACTTCGGCTTTAGTGGCCGCGACTGAGAAATTCAAATCATACAATATATAGGTTACATACTGAATAATGATGACAGAGGAAGCCCGCACCAAACAACAATCAAGCCTGCAAAGCGCCCTCAGCAAGCCTCTTGAGGCTTATGGCAGACAGCGTTACAGCACGCCGCTGTTTGTCTTGCATGAAATGTTTGGTGCTTTTCGTCGGCATAACGTACTAGGGTTATCGGCTTCGCTATCGTTTTATGCGATGTTTGCATTGATTCCGCTGGTATTACTTTTATTCTTTTTGCTCAGCCACTTAGTATTCACTTCAGATTATGCGGTGGTCAAGCTAGCGATTATCACAGGAAATTTAGCGCCAAAGTTCAGCAGCGCCATTATGGTGGAAGTCTACAATACGGCTCAGCAAAAGGCCGCTTGGGGCGCTGCAGGGCTATTTGTACTACTTTGGACGGTAACACCTCTCGCTAGCGCCATGCGTACCAGCTTTTACACCATTGCTACATTAGTTGAAGCACCGTCGTTTATTCGCCGTAAGCTAAAAGACATCATCGCCGTCATCGGGATGCTGGTGCTGTTCTTTCTGTTTACCTTTGCCGGCCTCATGTTAGAAAAAGTGATTACTTTTTTGGGCGCAAATCACCAGTTCTTTCAATTCGATATTATTGCCGCACTGACTTCACTGATATTAACCACACTACTGATTGCCGCTTTTTACTTTGTGTTTTTTCCCGTTCGACTAAATTTGAAGCATATTTTGATTGGCGCACTCTTCACAGCAGTGCTTTGGTTGCTGATGCGACCAGCTTTTACGTTATTCCTGTCACTCAACGAGTCTTACGGCTCGGTATTCGGTAGCATGAAGAACCTATTCATCTCGATTACTTGGCTGTATTTTAATTTTTCAGTATTTTTACTTGGTACAGAACTCATTGCTACTTTGCGCAAAAAAGACGTGCTGATATTAAAGGGCTTGTTCGCGGACAATCAACAAGAGCCACAATCTAAATCTCAAACGAATTACCTAGAAAAGTTAATGCAGCGTTATGGCAGAAGCTATCAGCAAAATGAGTGCATCTTTAAGCAAGGCGATTTAACGCGTAATCTGCATTATTTGGTGAATGGTCAGGTGCAACTACTAAAAAATGGCAAACTCATTCGCACAATAGAAGCTGGTGAATACTTTGGAGAAATGGCAATGCTCACCAATACGTCATCTATTGCAGACGCAGTAGTGAGCTCAAAACAAGCCGATATCATTCTCATTTATCCGGATAATATTGAGACGCTACTTTTAGACGAACCGAAAGTCGCGATGAAATTCTTACGCCAAATGGCGAGCAGATTACAAACGCAAAGTAACACAGATGTAAGTTAGTTAATTTTGCTCTAAAATAGCCTAAACTATCAAACAAGCGATACTACCTAATATCATGGCAAAACCAGCTTCATCATTTGTTTCGCAACCCAGCCAACTAGAAATGCAACCTGTATTGAGCTTATTCAATGCAGGTAAACTTGCAGAGGCAGAGGTAGCCGCAAAGAAATTAGTCGCTCGCTACCCAAATACTTTTATTCTTTATCAAATATTAGGGACTTCTCAAGATGGCTTATCTAAGTTGAGTGAAGCTGTTAACAGCTACTCAAAAGCGCTAGCCATACAACCCAATACGCCAGACTTACATTTCAACTTAGGTATTACCTTAACCAACCTCAATCGATATGAAGAAGCAGAAGCCAGCTATCGCAAAGCCATTGCACTGCAAGCTGGTTTTTTTGAGGCGCATGGCAACCTAGGCACTGTGCTACAAAAACAGGGGCGGCTTGAAGAAGCCGTAGCCAGCTACCGTACAGCACTTAGTACTCATGAAGATCCTAGAGGTCATTTCAATCTGGGTACTGCGCTTAGAGATAAAGGCAAGTTGGAGGAAGCAATTACTCATTTTAAGCAAGCTATTAAAATGTTTCCTAATTATGCCGATGCCCACAATTACCTCGGCGAATGCTACCGTGACCAAGGCAATATGGAAGATGCGATTAAGTGTTACTTTGATACCTTAGCGCTCAACCAGAACCATGCTGGCGCAAACTACAATATGGGCGAGTTTTTATACCTTGCAGGTCGGTTTGACGAGGCGGTTGATTATTTGGAGCGTTCGAAACTAGATGACTGGCAAGAACGTGCACTTTACTGCACTTACAAAGCCGAGCATTTTGATTTATTTAAAAGCAAATTAGATAACATCATCGCTACGCGTAAAAAGCATGATGCTGCTTTTTTACAAACGTTATCTACCCATCATGCGGTAAATTTTGGCACGGAGGATCAATATAACTTCTGTAAAAACGGGTTTGATTTTGTTTATCAAAAAAGCATTCACGAATTGGCCGAGCCTAATAGCCAGTTTTTAAAGGATCTATTACACGACATTGATAACACCGCAATTGAAGTGCGGGCGCAAGGCATGATTATCAATGGCAAACAATCTGCAGGTAATTTATTCAAGCGCCCTGAAGCCTCGTTCAGAAAACTCGGCGAAATTGTTAAACAAGAGTTTCTCAACTATAAAAATCAATTTGCTGGTGCAGATTGCGAGCTAATTAAATCCTTTCCAAAAGAATTGGAATTTACCAGCTCTTGGTATGTGAGGTTGCGTAGCGGCGGCTATTTAGAACGGCACATTCATGAAGTTGGCTGGATAAGTGGGGCGGTATACCTTGTTTTACCAAAAGATAAAAAGGATCCGACAGAAGGCTGTTTTGAATATGGCTTACATGGTGACAATTACCCACAAAAACACAATAACTTTCCCGCAGAGTTAGTTGCGCCTAATGTGGGTGATATTGTGCTATTCCCATCATCACTATTTCACAGAACCGTTCCGTTCAACTCAAACGAAGAGCGTATTTGCATCGCATTTGACCTCAAACCAACGACCCAAATGGGGCTGAAAAATAGTTATTAATCTATAATATAAATGTGTCAAAATTATTCACTTGG
>JANLZY010000179.1:0-2182 GCA_031359365.1 Methylotenera sp.
GAATCATTTTTTGTTGGTTCAGTTTTCTTTTTAGCGGTAGTTTGTTTAGTCGTCATTGCTTAACCTCACTTTCTAATATTTTAATTAAATCGGTTTTATGCGTTTTGATTAAATCCGCTAGATCATCATCAATCCAGCGGGCTTGCTTTACCACTAACATATCGCCATCTAAATTAATGGTAAACCCACACTCACCCATTGCTTTTAACAAGTCACTAGCATTGTTGATGATATACATATTAAAACCTCGCAATATCATCATTAAAGTGTGTTTGCGTAGCATTAGCTAAAACAGCTGATTTACCCGCAACAACGCTACAGACATCACTTTGTGTGGGTTCTAGTGTTGCGGATATGTTGCGTGTTGCCGATAAAGGTTTTACATCCGCTACATTAAAAGCCTTGCCGTCATTGGTCTGTAGCGTTGTTGCGGGTAAATGGCCATTTTCATGGGGTGGACTAAGATAACGCTCAAAAGCATCATTAAACTGTTCGACCTCATAACCTTTCTTTACCCCGTCATAAGCAAAACGTAAATCTTTTGATGCAATGCCATAATCTTTAAGCTTGTTTGATAGTTGCCGTGGACTTAATTGTTTACCGCGGTTATAAGTTGCCCATGATTTTTCTGCATCTTCACATAACGCTTCTATTAGCTCGGCGGTGCTTATTCTAATAACTTTCTTTGCAACAAATATTTCTTGAATATCTGCAAGTAACTCATTGGCAGCGCTCATAGGCGTTTGCGTTGCGCCTGCCAGCCTTAACGCTGCGTTTAATGCAGTATCATGCCAATGCCCACCAGCAACACTAGCAATCTGTAATAAAGGCTCAAAGTTGTCTTGCTCGCGGTCGCCTAGTTCATCAGGTAGTGTGGGGCGAGCATCTCTTACTTGTTGTCTATAATCATCAGCAAACCTTGCCAATTTACTGGCTAATTCTTCAAACAGTCCAGTTTCAGCGCGGCGCAATCTTTCCACATTCTCACCAGTGGTTTTTCTGCGCAGTTCAAATACGATTGCGCGGCTAGTGACTGTTTCTGCCAGCTTAACTGCATTGATGCCAGCAATGGCTTTCATGCCCCATACGGTAAAGCGTTTAGGCTCAAAATCATCCCCTTTTGCAACACTACGCCAAACATAGGCACTATCACGCGTATGCCCTGCATTGATTAGTCCTCGCAACTCTTCATTGTCTTTGAGGACAGTTTCAATTTCATCAATAAACAAAGTTGGCTGATAGGCTTCAATCATGCGAAATAATACGCTTGGGCTAATACCACTAGCTTGGGCGGTTCTTGGTGCAAGTCTAGCCAAAACAGTTAACAATTGCGTTTTACCACAAGCTCTTTCAGGTGCATTGATTAAAGCAATTGGGGCGCAATCAATGACGTCAATAAACCAGCATGCGCAAATCCATAGCGCGGCGATTTGGGCTTGGTGTTTATCTAACACAATAAATCGTTGTATCGCGCTAGTTGTGTCATCTAGCAATTGCGCTGGATTGATTGGCTCATTCCAAGGTTCAATTTCATTGAAAGGTGAGTCAGCTTGATTTAGGTTTTCACGTTCAGCTTTTACTAGACTATCAAGTGTTTTTATTTGAATGTTTAATACTTTAGCTTGGTCTTTTCTAACACGGTCATACTCAATCTTACTAAGCGTTGCCAGCCACGCAATCACCTCATCGTCAGTTTGCGGCAATACATCATGATTACTTGCTTTTAAATAATCGCTTGTAGGGTCGCTGTGTGCGTAAACTTTAAGCGTTAAATCTTCAATATCTGCCTTTGTAGCAGGTCTAACATATTCGGCTTCAAACTTTGCTATCCAGTCCACGCAATCGTCTTTTATAGCGAGATGAAGCGCATCAATATCAATCTGCTTAACTGTGGCATTAAGTGCGCTTAACTTTTCTGTTGCTCGCTGAATATAGCCTAAGCCTGCATCGTCATTATCTGCCCATGTAATGACTTCTCGCCCTGCTAGTGGCTGCCAGTCTGCTTTGTCATCACTACTTGCACCGCCGCTGGTAGTGGCTAATAGTTCGAGTTTTGTTAGAACATCAACACACTTTTCACCTTCAACCAAATACACGGTTTTAGTTGGATATTTAGTGAGGCGGTGTAAGTTATAAAGTGGTGTGCCATTTGGGCAGTGCGGCATTGTGCGCACAACCTCTC
>JANLZY010000206.1:0-6592 GCA_031359365.1 Methylotenera sp.
TGGCAATGGCCTAGCATTTGGAAATTAAACCGCGCGCAAATTAAAAATCCACACTGGATTTATCCTGGTGACGTAATTGTACTAGACATGAGTAGCGGCACACCGCAATTGCGCTTATTACGCGAAACCGTCACCCTACAACCAGGCGCTGTTGAAGAGCCTTTGGATAAAACAGCCATTTCTACGATTCAGCTCAGTGTCATCGCGCCATTCTTAAGTCAGCCCTTGGTGATTGAAAAGGACGAATTAGCGAAGTCACCCAGAATTATTGCGGGCCAAGATAACCGCGTAGTACTCAGCCCTGGTACACGTGTTTATATCAATAAAATCGAAGAAGGTAGTAACCTGAATTGGTATATTTATCGCCCTGGAGACGATTTAGTAGATCCTGACACTAAAAAAGTCTTAGGTGTAGAAGCTACTTACTTAGGTGATGCTAAAATCACCAAATATGGCGAGCCTGCAAGTGCAGACGTCACTAAAGCCAAAGAAGAAATTTTCACTAATGACCGACTGGTGCCAACAGGTGATGAAGTTGTTACTAACTTTGTGCCACATGCACCAGACTCTGCAATTTCCGGTCGTATCATCAAGATTTATGGTGGCGTTGCTGAAGCCGGTCCGCAAAGTATCGTTTCTATTAGCCGCGGCACTAAAGATGGTATAGAGGTTGGTCATGTACTTGCAATTAATCGCTACGGCCCAGTCATTAAAGACCCTGAGTATGTAAAAGAAAAAGACACAAAAAACACCAAGTCAGCATCAGGACTTGAGCCTGGCATGGTTAAATTACCTGATGAGCGCGTTGGCTTGTTGATGGTATTTCGTGTATTTGCAAACGTATCGTATGCTTTAGTCATGCAAGCATCACAACCCATCAACACGCTTGATGCGGTAACAACACCTTAATATAAAAGCGGATTTATGCAAGAAAACCGCAGTGAAGGCGCCTACAGTGAAGAACTGGTAGAAAAATCACTGTGGATAGCTTTAAGTAGTATTCACGGTATTGGCTCACAAACATTCTGCCAACTACTGAAAACTTTCGGCAATCCTAGTAATATTTTCGATGCCAGTTATAGCCAATTAAAAGAAGTTGTTTCAGATGCTATTGCAGCGGAAATCACAAAAGGCGTTAATCATGAAGCGCTTTCTGACTCACTGCGCTGGCTATCACAGCCTAACAATCACCTAGTTACGCTTGCAGATACACAATATCCACAAGCCCTGCTTGAAATTACTGATCCCCCAGCTTTTTTGTACGCAAAAGGTAATTTAGCCTTGTTAAATCAGCCCAGCATCGCGATTGTTGGTAGCCGCAACGCCTCTGTGCAAGGCGAAAAAAATGCTGAGGCATTTGCGCAGGGTTTGTCTGAATACGGTTTATGTATCGTGAGTGGCTTGGCGCTTGGTATTGACGGCGCTGCGCACAGAGGCGCCTTAAAAGCTAAGGGTTCAACTATCGCTGTAGTTGGCACTGGCTTAGATATTGTCTATCCCGCCAAACATCGAGATTTAGCGCATCAAATTGTCGAACATGGACTGATTATTTCCGAATTCGCTTTAAGCACGCCGTCCAAACCGCAAAATTTCCCGAAGCGTAATCGCATTATTAGCGGCTTGAGCTTGGGTTGTCTGGTGGTTGAAGCAAATCTACAAAGTGGTTCGCAAATTACCGCACGCCTCTCTGCGGAACAAGGTCGTGAAGTGTTTGCGATACCGGGCTCGATTCATTCGCCTATGTCTAAAGGTTGTCATCAACTCATCAAGCAAGGCGCTATATTAGTCGACAGCCTGCAAGATATTGTCGAAGAGTTAGACTTAAGCAAGCAAGATTCAAATATTAGTGAGGCTTCTAGTGACGAGATTAAAACTAATCACGCCATGCTCACTCTAATGGGTTATGAACCAATTGCCTTAGAAAATTTAGTCAATTTAAGTGGCTTGACGGTGAGCGAAGTTTCATCCATGCTAATGTTATTGGAATTAGAAGGGAGTGTCGCTAGCCTAGCAGGTGGAAAATATCAAAAAATTGTGTAACTGATTCATCTAAATTGAAGAAAATTTAGAAATTTGATTTATGCATAAACCATCACACTTTATTTAAGAATAACTCTAATTTAAGGATAAACATCATGTTTGAAGTATTGGTTTATATGTTTGAGAATTATATTGATACACACTTTAGACCTGACGAGAGCACGCTTTCAAGAGAGTTGAGTGCTGCAGGCTTTGATGAGCAAGATATTAACGGCGCATTTGATTGGTTCAACCAGCTAGAACTGATGGCCGACCAAGCTGATATATTTGAAACGCCTAATCACGTGAGTACACGGATATTTACTAGCGATGAGCTTAAAAAAATCACGGGTGAAAGCTTGGGCTTTGTACTGTTTTTGGTTCAAGCTAAAATCCTCAATACCGCGCAGCGCGAACTAGTGCTAGAACTAGCCATGAACCTACCACAACCACTCATCAGCATTGAAGAAATGCGTTGGATTGTGCTAATGACGACTTGGGGCGCAAGTAAATCTGGCCCAGATAAAACCAAAGAATATTTATTTATTGAAGATGCACTACTCAATAAACAAAAACCGACTTTGCATTAGCAAGTCGGTTTTTTATTTTTAAAACTTATGAATTAGTGAACTCTATTTTTCGCTGATATTTTCAATGATTTTACTAATCATTGTAGAGCGATTTAGCGTATAAAAATGCAGGCTTGGCACACCCCAAGCTTGCAATGTTTCACATAACTCACTAACGACATCTACGCCAAATGCGCGTAGTGAATCTATATCATCACCATACTCTTCCAGACGCATTTTAAGCCAACGTGGAATATCAGCACCACAAACACTTGAAAATCGAGCCAATTGGGTAATGTTATAAATGGGCATAATACCCGGTACGATAGGTATGTTAATACCGGCAACTTCGCACTGGTCGACAAATCTAAAGTAGGCATCCGCGTTGTAAAAATACTGGGTAATAGCGGAATTAGCGCCCGCATCTACCTTACGTTTTAAATTCAGCAAATCCGCTTTAGGCGTTCTGGCTTCTGGATGAAATTCTGGGTAAGCAGCCACTTCAATATGAAACTGATTACCAGTTTCGGCACGAATAAATTCCACTAGCTCGACTGCATATTTAAAATCACCCGCACTCACTTCACCTGATGGCACATCACCACGTAATGCGACTAAGCGCTTGATGCCGCGCGCTTGATAGGTTTTTAGCAAATCTCGAATTTCTTCTTTGCTGGCTGAAACACAAGAAATATGCGGTGCCGCTTGAAAGCCTTCCTGTTGAATTTCCAGCACAGTATCCATGGTTCTATCGCGTGTAGAGCCGCCTGCACCAAACGTCACAGAAAAGAACTCAGGATTATATTGGGCTAACTTTGCACGATTTTCACGCAGTTTATCTATGCCGTCCGCAGTTTTAGGCGGAAAGAACTCAAAACTAAAAGCAGTTTTTTTCATTTATTAATCTTTATTATTAGTCTTTTTTATTGTCAATCACAATGGCCGCAAACAGCCAAGACAAAACGCTATACACCAAGGCGCCGATAATACCAGCCATTAAAGTTTTAACCTCAAAACCTTGCAGCCAATGACCAACGCCATAAAACAATAAGCCATTAATCACTAGAATAAAAAGTCCAAGTGTCAGAATAGTAATGGGCAAAGTAAGTATGACCAGAATTGGCTTAATCAACATGTTGACTAAGCCAATCACCAATGCTGCCAGTAACGCTGTTGTGAAATTAGCCACGTGAATATTTGGCACAAAATACGTGACCAATAATAGAGCCAATGCATTTAATACCCACACAAATAATAGTTTCACAGGCTAACTCCTTAATGAGCGTTAATGTTGCTTAGTAGCGGTATGTATCTGGCTTGTAAGGGCCTTGTTTTTGCACACCAATATAAGCGGCTTGTTGATCAGTTAATACAGACAGTTGTGCATTGAGCTTTTTCAATTGCAATACCGCAACTTTTTCATCCAAATGCTTAGGCAAAGTATATACGCCAACTGGGTAATTAGCAGTTTGCGTAAATAACTCAATTTGCGCAATGGTTTGATTGGCAAAAGATGAACTCATTACGTAGCTTGGGTGGCCTGTACCGCAACCTAAATTCACCAAGCGTCCTTTTGCTAACAAGATGATTTTTTTGCCATCTGGAAAAATCACATGGTCAACTTGTGGCTTGATTTCATCCCACTCATATTTTTCAAGTGAAGCTACATCAATCTCATTATCGAAGTGACCAATGTTACACACAATGGCTTGGTCTTTCATTTTCGCCATATGGTCATGGGTAATCACGTGATAGTTACCTGTTGCTGTCACAAAAATATCACCATGCTCACAAGCATAATCCATTGTCACAACGCGGTAGCCTTCCATCGCCGCTTGCAATGCGCAAATTGGGTCAATTTCCGTCACCCAAACTTGTGCTGAAAGTGCGCGTAAAGCTTGCGCAGAACCTTTACCCACATCGCCATAACCAGCTACGATAGCCACCTGACCGGCAATCATCACGTCAGTTGAGCGTTTAATCGCATCAACCAATGATTCACGGCAACCATAGAGGTTATCAAACTTAGACTTAGTGACTGAGTCATTGACGTTAATTGCTGGGAAAGCTAATTTGCCTTCTTTGTGCATTTGATACAAACGATGCACGCCAGTAGTAGTTTCTTCAGTCACGCCGATGATTTTAGCTAAGCGTGTTGAATACCATGTAGCGTCAACTTTTAATTTCGCTTTAATCGCATCAAACAAGCAAATCTCTTCTTCTGAAGATGGGTTCGCAATCACTGATAAATCTTTTTCTGCACGCGTACCGAGATGTAACAATAGTGTAGCATCGCCGCCATCATCTAAAATCATGTTGGTGTAACCACCATCTGTCCACTCAAAAATGCGATGTGTGTAATCCCAGTATTCAGTCAGCGTTTCGCCTTTAATGGCAAATACTGGTGTGCCGCCTGCAGCAATTGCAGCAGCAGCATGATCTTGCGTAGAGTAGATATTACATGATGCCCAACGTACTTCAGCACCAAGGTCTTTTAACGTTTCAATCAGCACTGCTGTTTGAATGGTCATATGCAAAGAACCCGTAATGCGCGCACCTTTGAGTGGTTGGGCTTTAGCGAACTCTTCACGAATAGCCATCAAACCTGGCATTTCTGTTTCAGCAATCGCGATTTCTTTACGCCCAAATGCAGACAAATTAATGTCAGCAACGACGTAATCTTTAAACGTTTCTAAATTTTTATGGGTCACAGTATTCATGTTTTATTTCCTTGAATGTGTGACCGGGGGGATGGGGAATAATATTGAGATGCTAACGCTTTTCTCACCCGTATCCCGTGCCCGGCACGGTTAATAATGGTGAGCGCCGTTAAAACATTTTCCGAGCCTGGGAAGCCGTATTAAAAATAACAGCTCTCGCAGCGCTCCTCGGAATTTCTAAATTATACCCGATATTTTTTAGCTTACAAATAGTAAAGAAACCCTAAGTTGATCATTTTGTTACTAAATCTCACACTAGCTCCATATTTCATGAATATCATGAATACCCCAAAGAACAGGAACCTCATGTCCAACTATAGAGTCTTGCTCGTGGGGTTTTGATAAATCTATCAACTCAATCTTAATACGCGATTTTGATTTTGTTGAAAAAAACACTTTAATCACTGGCGTTAACAAAGACTTAGAGCTTTGATCAATCACAACCGCTAATCGTCCAGATTTAAGTTTGACCATAGAACCTATTGGATAAATCCCCACACTCTTAACAAAAGCTTTAAAAACCCTGTCATCAAAATGATCTTTCCATTGCGCCATACGCTGTAATGAAACACCTGGCTCCCACCCGTCTTTATACGGACGTGCGGAAGTAACGGCATCATAAACATCACAGACAGCGCCCATTTTGGCAAAGATGCTAATTTCATCAGTCTTTAGCTTTTTAGGGTAACCAGTACCATTTATTTTCTCATGATGATGTAAGCAAACATCTAGCGTCACTTCATCAGTAATATTCGCTAGCTGCAAAAGTGCTAATCCTCGCTCAGGATGAAGTTTTACTAATGTGAATTCATCTTCCGTAAGGACACCTGGTTTATTTAGCACCTCCAAAGGAATGCCAGACTTACCAATATCATGCAATAAACCTGCTAGCCCAGCTTGTTTAGTTTCGACTTCGGATAAACCTAACGCTTTAGCCAAAGCAATCATTAATGCACAAACAGCAACCGAGTGCATATACGTATATTCATCTTTATTTTTCAAACGCACCAAACTGATAAGCGCACCTAAGTTCCTATCCACAGATGCCGCTATATCATCCACCATTTGTATTGCCGCTTCTGCGTTCACAGCCTTACCCATGCGTACATCATGAAACATGGTGGCCACGGCTTTTTTAGACGCGTTAATGACTTTTTTAGCCTGCTTCTGCTCTTCTGCCGCTGAGATTTGTTTAGATTTTGGTGTGGGGGTTGAGACTGATTGAACTTCACTAAGAGTATCAACAACTGGTGATACTGACTTTACCACTTCATTGAGTTCAGC
>JANLZY010000241.1:0-2220 GCA_031359365.1 Methylotenera sp.
GAAAATAAAGAGCTTTCGCAAAGTATTTATAAAAAATTAAAAGCTAATGGAAAAATTGCCACGAAAATCATAGAGCAGTTTTATGATCCAGTTAAAAATATGTTCTTGCCAGACCGCTTTATTAAAGGCGAGTGCCCAAAATGTCATGCCAAAGATCAGTATGGCGATTCATGCGAAGTCTGTGGTGCAACTTACAACCCAACTGAATTGATTAACGCGTATTCCGCTGTTTCAGGTGCTGCACCAATTCGCAAAGAAACAGAACATTACTTTTTCAAGCTTTCAGAATGTGAACAGTTTTTAAAAGATTGGACACGTTCTGGCACGCTGCAAGGTGAAGCGGCTAATAAAATGGGCGAGTGGTTTGAAAATGGCTTAAACGATTGGGATATTTCCCGCGATGCGCCATATTTTGGTTTTGAAATTCCAGATGCACCGGGTAAATACTTCTATGTGTGGCTAGATGCGCCTATAGGCTATATGGCGAGTTTCAAAAACCTTTGCCAAGCCAAAGGTCTGGATTTTGATGAGTATTGGTCTAAAGACAGTAAAACTGAGCTTTATCATTTTATTGGTAAAGATATTCTGTATTTCCATGCATTATTCTGGCCTGCAACGCTAGAGTTCAGCGGACACCGTAAACCTACACAAATTTTCGCCCACGGCTTTTTAACCGTAAACGGCGAGAAGATGAGTAAGTCACGCGGTACATTTATTACTGCACGTAGCTACCTAGAGCATATTAAAAATCCAGAATACTTGCGTTATTACTACGCGGCAAAAATCAACAGCACAATGGAAGATATTGATTTGAGCTTAGATGACTTTGTTGCACGTGTGAACAGTGACTTAGTAGGTAAGTACATTAATATTGCGAGTCGTACGGCTGGCTTCATCAATAAGCGTTTTGATGGGAAATTAAATCCGACTGTCAATAATACTGTTGTTGCTGAAATTAAGGCATCAGCACAGGCTATCGCTGAAAGTTACGAAGCGCGTGAATATGGCAAAGCCTTACGCGAAATTATGCGCTTAGCTGATATAGCGAATGGCTTTGTCGCTGAAAAAGCACCATGGGTCATTGCAAAACAAGAAGGGCAAGATGAAGCTTTGCAGCAGGTGTGTTCAGATGCGCTTGAGATGTTCCGCTTACTCAGTTTGTATTTAAAGCCAGTACTACCAAAACTTGTATACGAAATTGAGCATTTTCTTAATATCGAGCCGCTCATTTGGCAAACTGTAGGCGCATCATTGCAACCAGCGCATAGTATTAACGCTTATGAACACTTAATCACACGTGTAGATCCTAAATTGATTGAAGCCATGACCGAAGCTAATAAAGAGAACCTACTCGCCACGCCACAAGTAAGTGAGCCAGCGGTAAGTAAGACTGCACCAGTAACAGCGGCTTTACCTGAAGCTGAATATATCAGCATAGATGACTTCACTAAAGTGGATTTGCGCATCGCTAAAATCGTTAATGCTGAACATGTTGAAGGGGCAGAAAAGCTACTTAAACTATTGCTTGATATAGGCGAAGAAAAACCACGCCAAGTATTTGCTGGCATTAAATCTGCTTATGACCCGGCAACCTTAGTCGGACGCTTGACGGTGATGGTGGCAAACTTAGCGCCACGCAAAATGAAGTTCGGCATGAGTGAGGGTATGGTACTAGCGGCAAGTGATGAAAATGGCGGTCCATTTATTTTGAGCCCAGATGTAGGCGCACAGCAAGGGATGCGCGTTAAGTAACATGTTGTAAACAAAAGTTAGGACGTGGTAAAGATCACGTATAAGACCATATTTGAATATGGCATTAACTTTTGTGTATGATACTAGGGGTTAATAACTATTTATGTCAGGAAAATATTGAAATGAAATTTATTTATAGCGCTCAATTACTAGCATTGCTGTTGATGTCTGGGCAAGTGATGGCAGAAGACAGTAACCTGAAAACGGTTTTAGGTGGCGGCTTAGGTGCTGCAGCTGGCACTGCGATTGGTGGGGTGGTTGGTGGAAAAACTGGTGAAGTTGTTGGCGGCGCAGTTGGCGGAGGCGTTGGCGGCGCGGTAACAACGCATGGTGAAGGTCAGACGGGCGCCGTTATTGGCGGCGCAGTCGGCGGTGGTGGCGGTGCTTATGTAGGTCGTAAAGTGAGTAATAGCAAAACAGGTGCTATTCTAGGCGCAGGCGCAGGTGGTGCTGGCGGTGCAGTGATTG
>JANLZY010000289.1:0-2720 GCA_031359365.1 Methylotenera sp.
AAAAGAAATTTTGAAATATATAAAAATGGCTGGGGAGCTTTAGAGCTTGGCTTAAGGTTTAGCAAGTTTGATGCGAGAGACTTTGCATTTGCAGGCGGTGGATGTTCTGCGGCAACAACTGTGCGAAATATCGGCGATGGCTCAATCACGCCAGCAGGGACATGTGCTGCAGGTGTATTTACACCATCTAAAACTGGCGGCATTGTACTCGGCACCAACGAAGCCGATGCATGGACACTTGGCGCCAAATGGATACTCAACCCATACACACGCATCATGATGAATTATGTGCATACAAAATTTGATACGAACATCAACGTGAACGGCAAGCTAAACGACAAAGAAGATGCGTTGACCATGCGCGCTCAGTTAGATTTCTAAGGTCAGTTCAATTCAAAATCATCATCAATATTAATAGGTAAAAATCATGATTAAAAATAGTTATATCAAGCTGATACTTAGCACGATGCTCATGTTGATGAGCACGGCGTCAAATGCTCAGGATAAAGTCACAATATTTGCCGCAGCGAGCTTAACCAACGCCATCACCGACATCGCCGCGCAATATGAAAAAGAACAGGCTGTGCAAATTCAAACTTCATTTGCTTCATCTTCCACATTAGCTAAACAAATTGAAAAAGGCGCACCTGCAGACATTTTCATCTCGGCTGACACAAAATGGATGAGTTATCTGCAAGATAAAAGTCTGCTTAAAGTGGATAGCAAAGTGAATTTATTAGGTAATCAATTAGTGCTGATTGCACCTAAAAATAAAGCTTTTAAAGTAGAGATGGACAAAAGCTTTAATATCGCAGGCGCTTTTAGTGGCAAGTTATGCACTGGTGAATTAGAGTCTGTGCCAGTTGGTATCTACGCGAAACAATCATTAAAAAATCTTAATTGGTGGGATGCCGTTAAAATGCGTCTTGTTGGCACGCAAGACGTGCGAGCAGCTTTAGTGTTTGTTGAGCGCGGCGAGTGTGATGCAGGTATTGTTTATGCCACTGACGCTAAAGTATCAAACAAAGTTGAAGTTTTATCTGCCTTCCCTGATGCGAGTCACGACTTAATTGTGTATCCTTTGGCGCTGGTAAAAACTGCAAGTCCTGCAGCTACAGGCTTTTATGATTATTTAAAATCTGAAAAAGCAAAGGCGATCTTTATCAAATATGGTTTTACCATTAATCTTCTTTAACCAACCTGCCTTGAGAATTTATATAAGAGTTTTAATAACCCTATATGCTAGATATATTACGATTCACGCCATCTGAAATAAGCATACTAGCGCTATCTTTAAAGGTGGCGCTATTTTGTGTCGTGCTGATTCTAGTGCCCGCAGTTGTAGTGGCTTGGGTGCTCGCCAGAAAGTCATTCTTTGGTAAATCGCTGCTGGATAGCCTTGTCCATTTACCTTTAGTGCTACCGCCAGTGGTGCCTGGCTTCTTGCTTTTATTGTTATTGGGCAACCAAGGTTTAATCGGAAAATATTTGCACAGTATTTTTGGCATCAGCTTAGCCTTTACTTGGATGGGCGCGGTGGTCGCTTCTGCAGTCATGGCATTTCCACTAATGGTACGTTCAGCAAGATTAGCGATTTCACAAGTAGATAAAGGCTTGGAGATTGCAGCGCAATCTTTAGGCGCACATCCGCTAAAAGTATTTTTTACCATTACCTTACCCCTATCAATGCCAGGCATTATTACTGGCTTGATTCTGGCGTTTAGTCGCAGCTTGGGTGAGTTTGGTGCAACCATTACCTTTGTCGGCAATATTGAAAATGAAACACGTACGCTGCCATTAGCCATTTATAGCTATACGCAGATTCCCGATGGGGATTTGCCTGCGCTACGATTGGTTATATTGAGCATGGCGCTGGCGCTGGGCGCATTAATGATCAGCGATAGGCTAGAACGCAAAGCCAATCAGAATATTGGTCGTCATCATGATTGAAGTTCAAGCACGCCTAAAGCGCAAACAATTTGAGTTGAATGCCTCACTGCAATTAAGTCAACGTGTGACGGCAATATACGGCCCTTCTGGCGCAGGTAAAAGCACATTATTAAGTATCATTGCAGGCATCACACAGCCCGATAGTGGTCGCATTGTGATTGATGGTGAATGTTTGTTTGATAGCCAAGCGCGCATTAATAAGCCGATACATCAACGTAGAATTGGCTTGGTATTTCAAGAGGGGCGCTTATTTCCGCATCTCACCGTCGAACATAACTTAAGCTATGCCTTAAATTTCACGCCCGTACAAAAGCAGCAATTTCAACTAAAGCAAATAGTCGCATTGCTAGAACTTGAGCCTTTATTAAAGCAACGCCCGCATCAACTCTCTGGTGGCGAAAAACAACGTGTAGCGTTAGGTCGCGCCCTACTGAGCTCGCCAAGATTGTTAATGCTAGATGAGCCACTAGCATCTTTAGACGACAGATTGAAAAGTCAAATATTGCCGTTCTTAAAATTAGTATCCACCGAAATTAATATCCCGATGATTTACATTAGCCACTCCAAAAAAGAAATTATGCAAATCACCGACAACTTGGTTGATATTCAACATGGCAAAGTGAGTTGTCATCTTGAGTAAAAAACTGTTTAGTCATCTCCGTCACCCTCCACTACTAAATCCGGAATATGGTTGAAAGCAATGCGCATAGGCGCATCTTTTAAGGCATCGTGAGCGCCGCCAAAATAGATGGTGTTTTTACCAAACTTGA
>JANLZY010000295.1:0-12618 GCA_031359365.1 Methylotenera sp.
GCAAGCCAAGCTAGAAGCCGTGTATGCAGCTTATGCTGAACCAGACGCAGATTTTGACAAGCTGGCTGAAGAGCAAGCTAAGTGGGAAAACATTATTGCGGCTAGCGGCAGCGACTTAACTACACAGTTAGATATCGCCGCTGATGCATTACGTTTACCGCCTTGGGATGCGAAAATCGGTCCACTTTCTGGCGGTGAAAAGCGTCGTGTGGCCTTATGTAAATTATTACTTTCTAAGCCAGATATGCTGCTATTAGACGAGCCAACCAACCATTTGGATGCAGAGTCTGTGGAGTGGCTAGAACAGTTCTTGGTGCGCTTCCCAGGCACCGTGGTGGCGGTAACGCATGATAGATACTTTCTCGATAACGCAGCAGAATGGATTTTAGAGCTAGATCGCGGCCATGGCATTCCATGGAAAGGTAATTATTCAAGCTGGTTAGATCAAAAACAAGCACGTTTAGCGTTAGAAGAATCGCAAGAATCTTCACGCCGTAAAGCTTTGAATACAGAGTTGGAATGGGTGCGTCAAAATCCAAAAGCACGCCAAGCCAAAAGTAAATCACGTATTGCACGCTATGAAGAATTAGCCAGTGCCGAGTATCAAAAACGTAACGAAACGCAGGAGATTTTCATTCCCGCAGGTGAGCGTTTGGGTGACCAAGTCATTGAATTTAATGGCGTCAGTAAAGCATTTAAAGACCGTTTGTTGATTGATAATTTGAGCTTCAGTGTGCCAGCTGGTGCGATTGTCGGCATTATTGGCCCGAACGGCGCGGGTAAATCGACACTATTTAAAATGGTGATGGGTTTGGAAACACCAGATAATGGTGAGGTCAATATTGGCCAAACCGTTAAATTGGCATATGTTGACCAAAGCCGCGACGATTTGGGCAATACCAAGACGGTTTTTGAAGAAGTAGCAAATGGCTCAGATATTCTTACGGTAGGCCGCTACGAAACGCCATCACGTGCTTACATTGGTCGCTTCAACTTTAAAGGTGGCGACCAGCAAAAAATCGTCGGTCAGCTTTCAGGCGGTGAACGTGGCCGCTTGCACTTAGCGAAAACGCTGATTTCTGGCGGCAACGTATTGCTGCTCGATGAACCATCAAACGACTTAGATGTGGAAACATTACGTGCACTAGAAGATGCGTTGTTAGAATTTGCAGGTTGCGTATTGGTGATTTCACATGATAGATGGTTCTTAGACCGTATCGCGACGCATATCTTAGCCGCAGAAGGTGAATCGCAATGGACGTTCTTTAACGGTAACTATCAAGAATATGAAGCCGATAAACGTAAACGTTTAGGTGAGGAAGGCGCTAAACCGAAACGAATCAGGTACAAACCGATTACGCGCTAGATGAAAAATTCAATCAATTAACTCCCAAAGCCTTCCGTACCCGAAAGGGCATGCCCGCCGAAACTAAGCCACAAAAAACCGTGGCAAGTTCGGCGACAAAGGCGCTAAACCGAAACGTATCAGATACAAGCCAATTACACGCTAGCTTCTCAATTATTACATGTAGTATTTCTGCCAGTGTTTAGGCTAGTGACATTGGTAGAAATTGCCTTTGTCACATCGGCTACGGCTTCTTGTAAACCTATCACTACTGCATTGATGTCACTGGTAACCGTTTTGCTAATGATGCTTTGGCAGGATAGTGAAGGCATGTCTCCTGAACTTGAGTCAGCATTTAAACGTCTAACTGTCCATGCAAAGTTGGTTTGTACTTGTTCGCCCGGAGTTGCATTGAATTGCTGCAAGGCGATAGAAATGCGGTAAATAGGTTGATTAGCGACTCGGCCGCTACGTGAAATATCGATGGCACCAAGCTGATTGGTAATTCCGCTAACAAAAGCATCATGCAGCTCGTCATTGAATGCGGATGACCAGCGATCCTGCTCTAGAATCTTGATTTGAGAAACATTCTTTGAGGTAATCACTAACTGCGGACGTTTTAAGCGCTCAGGAACGCGTACAGGCAGCACTTCAATGGCAATTGGTGTTGTGTTTGATACACCCGCTGGCTTGTTTTGCATTTGGTTGCTTAATGTATAAAAGCGCACGGTTGCAGGGGTTGCACATGCCGCAAGCGCTATAGTCAATGCAACTATCAATGCTCTAGATTTGGTTAAACTCATCCGATGACTCCAATTTATCATGTTGCTTTTCCATATGACAAGGTTGTGAAACTCTTCTGTGCATTTATAAAGTTAAGGGTTATCAATGGCTTTGCCACGAATCAGCGATTCAGGGTGTTGTTCAAGATAATCAGTTAATACTTTTAAAGAGCTTGCAGCACGCGATAGATCTTGTAGTGTTTGCCTTAAATCTTGCTGTAATGGCGCGTCTTCTGACAACGTACGCCCTGCACTATCAAGTGTTTTGCGCACATCTTTCATGGCGGCAGTCACTTCAGGTGCTACGTCTTGGTTCAGTGTTTTTGTCAGTTTTTCAGCGCTGTTTAAGGTGTTGTTTAAGGTGACTAATGATTTTTGCAAATCAATACCGATTTGATCGAACGGCACTTTACTGAGCTTGCTAGTGATAGTGGCAATCTGTGTTTGCACTTCATCTAGCCCATTAGAAATAGTTGGTAATTCTATTGGTGTGCTCGGTGCTAGCACCACTGGCGGCGCTTTTGGGAAGAAATCAAGTGCAACGTAAAGCTGACCTGTCAGCAAATTACCTGTGCGTAGTTGAGCACGCAAGCCGCGGCTGACCATAAATTGTATACGCTGCTGCTGCGTGTAAGATGATTGAGCTTCATCTTTTGCATATTTACTACCTAACCTAGCCGGATAAATCTCAATGACCACTGGCATATCGAACTCACGGCGTTTAGCGTCATATTCAATGCCTATTGATTTCACTTGACCTAGCACTACGCCTCGGAAATCGACCGTTGCACCAGGTGTTAAGCCACGGATCGACTGGTTGAAATGAAGGATGGCTGTTTCCGAGCGGCCATCCGGCTGCTTAAGCGCTTCGGTTTGGTCATGCGCTAATAGGAAAGTGGTATTTTCTTTGGCAAGCGTACCAGGATTACCATCTGCTGATTGAAATGCAAGCCCGCCCAGAACGACGCTAGCGAGTGATTGCGTATTGACCTTAAATCCGCTGGCATTCACCTGAATATCCACCCCGCTGGCATGCCAGAAGCGCGTATTCATGCCAACAAACTTGTCATAAGGTTTGTCGATGAAGATACGCAAACTAACACCTTTGCCATCATCATCTAAATCATAAACAGAAACTTGGCCGACCTTGATGCGACGGTAAAAAATAGGTGACCCTACATCGACCGACCCCAAGTCATCTGCGTGCAATATGAACTGCTTACCCGAAGCGTCGCGCGTAACCGTGGGTTGTACTTCCAGCCCTGTGAATTCTTTGGTGGTTTCGTCTGATATACCGCCATCCGCGGCAATGTAGGCACCTGATAGCAATGTGCCTAGGCCTGAGACGCCAGAAGCACCAAGGCGTGGACGTACCACCCAGTAGTGGGTATCCATCGTGGTGAAGCTTTCCGCATTCTTAGATAGTTGCACCTTTACTAGCACCTGTGAGCGGTCTTTACTTAAGCTAATGGTTTGTACTTCACCTATGTCGACTTCCTTATATTTAACTTTGGTTTTACCTGCTTCCAAGCCTTCACCGGTGCGAAACGTGATGGTGATGACTGGGCCTCGGTCTATTAATATTTTGGCGACTAAGATGACGCCAATCATTGCAGCAATAATAGGAATTAACCATACCAGCGATGGCAGCCAATTACTTTGCTGCTCACGCTTAGGGGTGGGCAAGCCAGTCACATTTTCTTGTTTAATCTCTTCGTTCATCACGTTTCTTTCATCTTGTCTTTTATCTTTAATTTAGCACTACTTTTTTATGAGACACTTTTGTTTGATACATCAGTGACTGCAGCAGTCTGGCTTAAAACTTGTGAGTTTGACGTGTCCCAAATTAGCCGTGGATCAAAGCTTAGCGAGGCCAGCATAGTTAATACTACTACTGCGCCAAAAGCGACGATACCCACACCAGCAGTGATTTGGGCAAATCCTTGAATCTGTACCAAACCCACTAAAAGTGAGACGACAAAAACATCTAGCATTGACCAGCGGCCGATGATTTCTACTAAATGGTATAACTTAGCTCGCTCCAGTTGTCGCCACAAACTTTGCCGTTGCGCGCTAATCACCAATATAAATAATGATGCCAGTTTGAGTAAAGGCACAAGGAAGCTAGCAATGAAGACCACGGCGGCTAGACCCCAATCCCCAGACACCCAGAAGAAAATAATGCCGCTAAGAATGGTATCCTGATGCGTATCAAAAAAGGTGCTGGTAATCATGACTGGCAACATGTTGGCTGGTATATACATGATGCATGCGGTGATAAGTAGTGCCCAAGTGCGGTTAAGGCTATCTGGTTTGCGCATGTGCAGTGTAGCGTTGCAATGCATGCAACATTGACCTTGCTGTGCACCTTTCCAGAGCTTGCCACATTGGTGACAGGCTAGTATGCCCATGCTGCTGGCAGTCTCGAATTGAGTAGTTGCATATTCAGAAGGCAACACTGCTATGTTAGTGAATAGGTTCTTCGTCATCTTGCCCCCTGTTCGGAGGTTTCCAACTGCCACAAATAACGTGGGTTGAATGACACTACAACTGTGAGCATCACGGTGAGCATACAAAACGCCCACAAGGCAATGCCGGGGATGATAGTGGCCATGTTTGATAGTTTGATTAACGCCACCAGTACCCCCAACATGAATACCTCTACCATGCCCCACGGGCGTAGCATTTGCATGATGCGTATTAATAGGCTAAACCCAGGGCGGTCATTAAGCCTCGTTGATGGGATGAGTAGGTAAAACAAGATCAGCATCTGCATCAATGGAAATAATATAGTGGTTGCTAGCACCAGCAGTGCTACCAGCGAGACTCCCTCGGTGCTTAACGATAATACCGCACCCATTAATGTCGTTTTGCTAACTAAGCCCTGTAACTCTATTTGGACAATAGGAAAAGTATTTGCGATGACAAAAATGATAAGGCTGGCGATTGTCAATGGCAGCAAATGATTACGCCGCTCTTGAGCATTACGGTCGAGTTCAGCTCCACAACGGGTGCAAAGTGCAATTTCGCCATTGCTTAGTGAGAGCTTTTGAAAAACAGCGTCACACTGCTCGCAGGCAATCATGTCTTGGATTTCATGCATAGTTAAGTCAAGCGATGTCTAATTAAGTCTATGATATAAACTATAACTTAGAAAAGCTATGGTAGGGGTGATCTAGGCCAAAACAGAACAATGCCATGTGCTAAATTTTATCAATACTTACAAAAATATTTACAGCCAATCCCAATCTAAGCGCTTCTTGTGAGGCGCTTTTTTCACAGCGAAATCCCATAAGAGCGGCGGTATCAAGCGCATCAATCTTGCTACCCAACCCATTTGCCATGGAATCACACAAAAGCGGCGCTTGTTTTCAACGGCATTGGCAAACTTGTGGGCAAATACGTCGGCGTCCATTAAGAATGGCATTTTGTACTGGTTTACGTCTGTCATTGGCGTACGAATATAGCCCGGTGCAATGGTGGTGACAGCGATGTTGTCTTGCGCCATTTCTACGCGTAGGCTTTCTAAATAACTAATGGCGGCCGCTTTGCTCGCGCTGTAAGCGCCTGCGCCTGGTAAGCCGCGAATACCCGCGACACTGGCAACGCCGACTAATTGACCTTGTCCCGCTTGGCGCATGGCGGCAATAAATGGTTGAAAGGTATGCACCAATCCCATAACGTTAATATCCATAATCGCTTGGAAAGCAGCAATGTCTTCAACATGCTCGGTAAGCGTTCCACGACTTACGCCCGCACAGGCAATGACGATATCTGGCGTGCCATGTTGCTGCATAAAGTCTGCGGCAGCTGTGGCCAGCGCTAGCTGATGACGTACATCAAGCGGGTAAATGGCGCATTTAATTTTGTAGGTTTCTTCTAACTTGAATTGTAGCTGTTGTAAGTGCTCACTACGCCTAGCTACCAGTCCTATGATGGTGTCTTTATTTTGAAAGCGTTTAGCATATTCTGTGGCGAGCGCCTCGCCTATGCCACTAGAAGCGCCAGTAATAAAAACTTTCATGGTATAGCCTTAGCTGATGAGAACAATTAAATAACAGAAAATATTATAGGCGTAAAAAACCCGTTAATACCAAAAGGCAGTAACGGGCTCATTAGGTTTAAGCTAAAGTCTTATGAAAATCACCGATTAAACATTCTCTTGAAAAAGGACGTTAACCAGTTTGATTCTTCAACTACTTTTTTGCTGGAGCCTTCACTTTATTTGCGCGAATGTTTCCAACAATAAAATCAACAGTTTTAAGCGCTTGCTCGTTACCGCCAGCCATTGTGCTAGAGGTAATGAATTGACCGTTGATAATAAAGCTAGGTACGCCAGTTGCGCCAGAAGCACGGAAGAAATTAGCCGCTTGGTTCAATTTATTATTCATAGAGAATGATTTAAATGCCGCTTCTACTTTCGCTTTATCTAAGCCACTTTTTTTAGTCATCCAATCAGTAATAGCTGCTTCATTGGTAGGGTCTAACACTTTTTCTTTATGCACAGCATCAAACAAAGCGGTGTGCAATTTGTCAGATAATTTCAAATCTTCCATAGCATAGAAAGCTTTAGCCATAGGCGCCCAAGATGGGTTAGGCAAACCAGGTACACGTTTGAATACTACATCTGCTGGTAATTTTTTTACCCATGCGTTAAGGATAGGATCCATGTGATAGCAGTGAATACAGCCGTACCAAAATATCTCAGTGACTTCGATTTTACCCGGGTTGTCTGTGTTGATGACTTCTGCTGTTTTATCAAATTCCTGACCCAATTGTGGGTCTGCTGCCAACACATTGAATGAGGCTAACAACATTAATGCGGCCAACAATTTTTTCATCTTTAACTTTCCTTTTAACTTGGTCTAAAATTTAATTATCTAAATTAATGATTAATATTCACTCACATTACTTGAACATTATTTACATACAAACGTGTGACTTTAAATTTGGCTGACAATTCAATCTATAAAAACTTTAGCTGCCATCTAAAGAGACTTGTTTGTGTTACTGATTTTCGTTATTCACTTTAATTAAGTCAGCATTAAAGCCGTTACTGATTAAGTCTTTTTTGGTTTTGTTGATTTGATCTAAGTCGTTCAGAGGTCCTACACGAACGCGGTGCCAAGTGCCTTTGTCAGGAATGGTAGCGGTTTGTACTACCGCCTCAAAACCTTGCAAGGCAAGTTTAGCTTTCAAGTTGTCAGCTTCTTCATCTGTTTGAAAAGCACCAACTTGTAAGAAATAACTTTTTGGAACAACAGGCTGCTGGTCGTTTGCCTTGATTTTATCTTCTTCTTCTTTGGTCACTTTGCTCTCGCTACCCGGCAAAATTGTGTAAAAATCAAAACGTGTTTTGTCGTCAACGTTTTCATTATTATCTGCAGCGGCTTGTTTGTCTTTTTCAGCTGCAGCTTTTGCTGCTTCAGCTTTAGTGTCCGCAACAATTTTATCTGCCAATGGCGTTTTAGGTTCTTTCTCGGTTTGTGCGCCAAATGGGCTATCGCCGCCTTTAATAAACATCACCACGCTGAGTGATGCAGCAACACCTAATAAAATGCCGACCAATAGACCCGTTAAAAAAGGGCTGCCTTTGCTGCTGCTTTTTGATCTTTCGGGGCTTGGTTTGTAATCTCTACTCATAATTTTCTAAAGTCCTTACATTTGTACTACATTTTTTCGGGCGCACTTACACCAAGTAAACCTAAACCATTTTTTAAGACTTGTTGCGTAGCGCTAATCAAGCTTAAGCGCGCTAGTTTAACGGTTTCATCTTCAATTAAAAACTTATATTCATTGTAATAGCTATGCAAATCACTGGCTAAATCTTTTAAATAATTTGCGATTACGTGCGGCGCTAGCTCGGTCGCGGCATTTGCAACTGTTTCAGGGTAGGAACTTAAGCGTTGCATCAGTGCAGTCTCATGCGGATTATTGAGCGGGGCTAAATCTACACCATTTAACTGCGCTGCAACACCACCCCACTGGGCTAACACACTGCAAATACGGGCATGGGCGTACTGAATATAAAACACAGGGTTATCGTTGGTTTGTGCACGCGCTAAATCAATATCAAACACCAATTGTGAGTCTGAACGGCGCGCCGCCAAGAAGTAACGTGTTGCGTCACAGCCTACTTCTTCAATTAAATCACGCAGCGTGACATAGCTACCTGCGCGTTTTGACAGCTTTACTTCTTCGCCTCCACGCATCACAGTGACCATTTGGTGCAATACATAATCAGGCCAACCGCTTGGAATGCCCGCATCCAAAGCCTGTAAACCAGCACGAACACGTGTAATGGTACTGTGATGGTCGGCGCCCTGCTCGTTAATCACGCGTACAAAACCACGTTTCCATTTTTCGGCATGATAGGCCACGTCAGGTACAAAGTAAGTGTAGCCGCCTTCAGATTTACGCATCACACGATCTTTATCATCGCCAAAATCTGTGGTTTTTAACCATAACGCACTGTCTAGCTCATAGGTGTGACCGCTTTTAATCAGCGCTTGCACGGTTTCTTCCACTTTGCCTTCTGAGTAGAGCGCGCTTTCTAATGAAAATACGTCAAACTTGATTTGAAAGGCTTTTAAGTCTAAATCTTGCTCATGGCGCAAATACGCTACAGCAAAGGTGCGCACGGCATCTTCATCGCTAATATCGCCATTTGCTGTGACTTTCATGTCATCAGCGGTCACGGTTTCTTTGTTCAGAAACGCGTTGGCGATGTCCATAATATAGTCGCCACGGTAGCCGTTTTCAGGAAAACTGGCATCATCCGTTGAAAGGCCTTTGCAACGCGCCAATACTGAAATAGTGAGGTTGTCGATTTGCGCACCAGCATCGTTGTAGTAAAACTCACGTGTGACATCCCAACCATTGGCGTCCAGCAAGCGTGCCAAGCAATCACCAACCGCGGCACCACGCCCGTGACCTACATGCAACGGGCCAGTTGGATTTGCTGAAACAAACTCGACTTGTACTTTCTGACCATTACCAACATTGTTGCGACCATACTTTGCGCCTGCTTTTAAAATATCGCTCACAACGGCTTGCTGTGATTGCGCGTTTAAAAAGAAGTTAATAAATCCTGCGCCCGCGATTTCAGTTTTCGCGATATAGTCGCTGGCTGGCAGTGCTTCGATGATTTGGGCAGCGATTGCGCGCGGATTTTGTTTGAGTGGCTTAGCTAAAACCAATGCTAAATTGGTAGCAAAATCACCATGTTCGGCAGATTTCGGACGTTCAAGTAAAATGGTCGCTTCAAATTCAGGCGCAATAGTTTTTGCGGCTGCGGTCAGTAATTGGGTAAGATGTGTTTTCACAATATTTGCATTACATGCTAAAACCGCTATTTTAACCTACTGTCGCCATTTTTTCTTTAATCAGTTGATTTTCTGAACATAACTTTGCCCAAAACCATCCTAAAAATTGCTTTAGATGTGCCGCTAGACCGCTTATTTGATTATTTGAGTGGTGGTCTGAGTGTGCAAATCGGTCAGCGCGTACTCGTGCCATTTGGCCGTAGAATCCAGATTGGCATTGTGATGGGCTTTGCTGAAACTAGCGAATTTCCGATTGAAAAATTAAAGCCGGTCACGCAGGTATTTGCAGATGAATTGCCAATTAATACTGAAACGTTAAATTTGATTAAGTTTAGCGCGGATTATTACCAATATCCGTTTGGGCAGGCATTGTTATCTGCTCTACCCTCACGGTTGCGACAAATCGCGCCAGCTGTTTCGCGTAAGCAGTTTGCTTATCAATTAACGGACTTAGGACATACGCAAACTGTAGAGCAAATCCCAAAACGACAATTGGTCACACGTAGAGTGTTTGTGGCTTTGCTGGCTTCTGAATTGTTAACCGAAGCTGAGCTAGATGCTATTTCCAGTGGCGCACGTAAAGCTGCAAAACAGCTAGTGTTGGATGGTTGGGCGAGCAGCAAGCAAGTACAAGCAGGCTTGCGTGTTTTAGAACAGCAATCAGCCACTGAGCCAGACTTGAATGATGAACAGGCGCATGCGGTTGACCAAATTGTACAAAGTTCCAACGAATTTAAAGCTTGGTTGTTGCATGGCATTACAGGCAGTGGGAAAACCGAAGTATATATTCGCTTGATGCAGCATTTTCTAGCCTCTAAAGACTCGCAAGTATTGGTGCTAGTGCCAGAAATAAATCTAACACCACAGTTAGAATCGCGCTTTAGAAGTCGCTTTGCAAACATCCCCTTAGTGAGTTTACATAGTAATTTGAGCGAGAGTGAACGCTTACATCATTGGCAAATGGCGCAATCTGGCGCGGCTAAAATTGTCATCGGCACAAGACTTTCTATCTTTACGCCGTTGCCAAATTTAAAGCTCATTATCATTGATGAAGAACACGATGGTTCGTATAAGCAGCAAGATAGTATGCGTTACCATGCGCGCGATATTGCACTGGTGAGAGCCAAGCGTTTGAACATTCCAGTGGTGCTAGGTTCTGCCACACCCGCGCTAGAAAGTTGGCACAATGCAACTGCAAATAAATACAATTTACTTAGCCTGAACCAGCGCGCGGTTACAGCGGCGCAACTGCCTAATATTGAGTGTATTGATACCACTAAAGTGAACCTGCAGCAGGGTTTAACGCCGCAACTGATTGCTGCTTTAAAGCTAAGATTAGCGCGTAAAGAGCAAAGCTTGTTGTTTATTAATCGCCGTGGTTATTCGCCTGTTTTGCTGTGTTCCGCTTGTCATTGGATTGCGCCGTGTATGCGTTGCAGCAGCCGCTTAGTGGTGCATTTAGGGCAACGAAAACTGCGTTGCCATCATTGCGGGCATGAGCAAAAAATACCGCTACAATGCCCAAGTTGCGGCAATGCAGATTTACACCCAACAGGACACGGTACGCAAAGATTGGAGCAAACCTTGGCGCAATTGTTACCCACCGCGCGAATCGCTCGAGTAGATCGCGATAGCATTAGTCGTAAAAATGCCTTGGTTGAGATTTTAGACAAAGTACATAATCAAGAAGTCGATATCTTAGTTGGCACACAAATGCTCGCTAAGGGGCATGATTTCCCAAACCTGACCTTAGTTGGCGTAATTGATACCGACAGCGCGCTGCATAGCCCGGATTTTCGGGCAAGTGAGCGCTTATTTGCGCAACTTATGCAAGTAGCTGGGCGCGCAGGTCGGGCAGATAAAGCAGGGCAAGTGATTATTCAAACGCAGTTTCCCGAGCATGTGCTATTTAATGCTCTGCGCAGCCAAGATTATGTGAGCTATGCCAATGCCATGCTGCAAGAGCGTGAACAAGTGCAGTTTCCGCCGTATGTGTTTATGGCGCTGCTACGTGCGGAAGCGAATGATTTTACGCTTGTGCAGCAATTTTTAAACCACGCATTTAAAGTAGCGCGAGACTTAAGCGCTGAAGTCACGGTATACGACCCAATCCGCCCGCAAATGGAACGCTTAAAAGGCATGGAGCGCGGCCATGTTTTGATGCAAACGAGCAATAGAGGCGCGCTACAAAAACTGCTTAGAAACTTGGTGAGTCAATTGAGAGGTCAAGCCATCGCGGCTAAAGTGCGATGGGCGATTGATGTTGATCCGCTAGAGTTTTAATCTCCAGTTTCTTTGGTTAATGTGACAATCGAACATACTCGCTTTTACTAAATTACAGTAAAATAAGTGATTAGGCGGGATTGGTGAAATGGCATCACGAAACTTTCCCAAAGTTTAGTCGCGGGTTCGATTCCCGTATCCCGCTCCAATTATTATTGTAATCATTTAGCGCAGAAACATTATGGCCAATCAAGCACCACCTTCAGTATTAACCTTTGCTGGTACAGACCCTAGTGGTGGCGCGGGTTTGCAGGCAGATATTCTCACTTTTGCTAGCATAGGCTGCCATCCACTTTCTGTTGTGACGGCTATTACCGTGCAAGATACGCGCGGTGTTGATGGCGTGTTGGCGATGGATGCTGATTGGGTGAACGATCAAGCGCGGGCTATTTTAGAAGACGTTCAGGTATCAGCATTTAAACTTGGACTGTTGGGTTCAGTTGAGAATATTGCAGTGATTGCCGAAATCATGGCGGATTATCCAGATATTCCATTGTTGATAGACCCAATTTTAACCTCTGGTCGTGGCGATGATTTAACCAATGACGACATGATGGATGCCATGATTGAGCTGTTATTTCCACAAGCCACTTTAATTACGCCCAATAGCTTAGAGGCACGTCGATTAGCATTTGCCGACGCGGATGATGAAGTGGCGTTAACATCGCTAGATGAAGCTGCTGCGCGCTTGCTGGAAATGGGCAGTGAATACGTGTTGATTACCGGCACGCACGAACGCAGCCTAGAAGTCACTAACACGCTGTATGGTGAAAATAAACTTATTAAAGCGTATAAATGGGAGCGATTAGCAGGTAGTTATCACGGCTCTGGCTGTACGCTTACTAGCGCCATTGCCGCTTGCATGGCGCATGGTTTGAGCATC
>JANLZY010000324.1:0-6807 GCA_031359365.1 Methylotenera sp.
CCATCGCGGAACGGGAAGAATGCATCAGAAGCGACCACGGAGTTTTGCAAACTCAAGCCTGCATTTTGCGCCTTGATAATAGCAATTTTTGTACTGTCGATGCGGCTCATTTGGCCTGCGCCAACGCCTAAGGTCATTTCATTGCCGCAGAATACAATCGCGTTTGATTTCACATACTTCGCCACGCGCCAAGCAAATAGCATGTCGGACATTTGTTGCGGCGTCGCTTGTTTTTTGCTGATGACTTTTAAATCAGATTGGCTGATTTCGTGATTATCTGCTGTTTGGATGAGGATGCCTGAACCCACACGTTTGCTTTCATGTGAGTTGCGACCTTGTTCCCATGGCGTTGTTCCGCCTGTTGGCAATGCAATTTTAAGTACGCGTACGTTCGCTTTTGCAGCAAAAATTGCCAATGCTTCTGCGGTGTAATCTGGTGCAATCAACACTTCAACAAACTGTTTACTGACAGCTTCTGCGGCAGCTTTATCCACGGTTGTATTGAAAGCGATGATGCCGCCAAAAGCACTGCTTGGATCTGTTTGGAACGCTTTTGAATAGGCATCTAATGCTGTTGCACCCAGCGCTACGCCACATGGGTTGGCATGTTTTACGATAACGCACGCAGTCGTATCAAAAGATTTAACCGCTTCCCAAGCGGCATCGCCATCCGCAATATTGTTAAAGCTTAATTCTTTACCTTGCAATTGTTGCGCCGTTACCAGTGAGCCTGGTGCTGGGTATAGATCGCGGTAAAAAGCTGCTTGTTGATGAGGGTTTTCGCCGTAGCGCAAGTCTTGCACTTTGACAAAATTAGTGTTGCTTTGAGCGGGAAATTGGTGAGTTACAGGCTGGTTGCTCGCCATGCTGGCAGTGTAATCAATCGCAGATAAATAGTTGCTAATGGCAGCATCATATTGTGACACACGATTAAATGCTGCAACTGATAGTGCAAAGGTTGTTGCTTCTGCTAGCGCGCCACCAGTGCTTTGCAACTCGCTTACTACATTTGCATATTGACTTGCATCCGTTAATACTGCGACATCTTTCCAGTTTTTAGCAGCAGAACGCACCATGGCTGGGCCGCCGATGTCGATATTTTCAATCGCATCTTCAAGTGTGCAGTTTGGCTTTGCAACGGTGGCTTCAAACGGATAAAGATTGACTACCACCATATCGATATTCGGAATATTAGCTTCTTTCATCGCGGCTACATGTTCAGGTAAGTCGCGGCGACCTAAAATGCCGCCATGTACTTTAGGGTGTAGTGTTTTCACGCGGCCATCTAACATTTCAGTAAAGCCAGTGTAATCGCTGACTTCAATCACAGGAATTTGATTATCGCGGAATAGTTTTGCCGTGCCGCCAGTCGATAAGATTTCTACGTTTAATTGAGTTAAAGCCTGTGCTAATTCTAAAATACCTGATTTGTCTGAAACGCTGATAAGCGCACGTTTAATAGTTGCCATTTGAAAGCTCTAGAGAAGAAAGTGATTGTTTGGAGTTGGATGTTTTGTGCTGCTTATTCGATTTTGTATTGCTGCATTTTCTTACGTAGGGTGTTGCGATTTAAGCCTAGTAATTCTGCCGTCTTGCTTTGGTTGCCGCCAGAATATTGCAATGTGTATTCAAGTAATGGCTTTTCAACACATGCCAATACCATGTCGTATAAGGCGTGCGGCGGCTCACCATCAAGGTCTTTAAAGTATTGATCTAAAGATAATGTTACGCTGTTAGCGAGTTCGCACGGATTCATTATGCCACCTTAAGAACTAGATTATTGGAGTTAGTGTCGTCTGTAGAGTCGTCGTATTGCAAACGGTGATCGCGACTTTGTAGATGATCAAAGAACTCATCAATCGCGGCAAGCTGCAAATCTATAGTTTGCAGTGTGTTCATATTATGGCGAAAATTAGCCGAATCTTTTAAACCTTTGGTGTACCACGAAATATGCTTACGCGCCATGCGCATGCCTGTTAGCTCGCCATAAAAATCATATAAATCGTGTAGATGCGCCAACATCACGGTGCGAATTTCAGTTACTTCAGGTGGCGGTAAATGTTCACCAGTTTTGATGAAGTGCTCAATTTCGCGGAATATCCATGGTCTGCCTTGTGCGGCACGACCTATCATCACTGCATCTGCACCAGTGTAATCCAAAACGAATTTAGCTTTTTCTGGGGTGGTAATATCACCGTTGGCAATAAGTGGGATTTTAATGGCCTGTTTCACGGCGGCAATCGTGTCATATTCAGCATCGCCAGTGTACAAGCAGGCACGCGTACGGCCATGCATAGCCAAGGCCTGAACGCCTAAGTCTTCTGCCATTTTGGCGATTTGCACAGCGTTGCGGTTGTTTTTATCCCAACCCGTACGAATTTTCAATGTTACAGGTACATCGACAGCATTCACGACTGCTCTTAAAATTTGTGCAACCAGTGACTCATCTTTAAGTAAGGCAGAACCCGCCATTACATTACAGATTTTTTTAGCAGGGCAGCCCATATTAATATCAATAATCTGCGCGCCATTATCCACGTTGTGACGCGCTGCTTCAGCCATCATTTGCGGATCTGAGCCAGCAATTTGTACTGAAATCGGGTCAACTTCACCTTCGTGATTAGCTCGGCGTAACGTTTTTTCGCTACCGTAAAGGAGTGAGTTTGACGTTACCATTTCGCTCACAGCCAAACCCGCCCCCATCTTTTTACATAACTGGCGGAAAGGTCTGTCCGTCACACCCGCCATAGGGGCAACGATCAGGTTATTCTTTAAAATGTGTGAGCCTATTTGCATTTATATGATTTGCACTTATATTTTGTTTTTTAGCAATTTTGAATTATTTAGAGCGAACTGCCTATTTTATACGCAAATGAGGTCTCAGAAAACTTAAATTTTTCGAATGATGCTAAGTTTGTATAATGCTGATGCATACCTGTAACATGCTTAAGCAACAAGCCATACAATAAGCCATTTGAAAGCCGCACTTTGAACAATCAAAATTTGCCTGTCAGAAGCCCATCAACTACGCACATTGCCTTTGCCAGCTTTATTGGCACGGCGATTGAGTTTTATGATTTTTATATTTATGCCATGGCGTCAGCATTGGTGATTGGGCAAGTATTTTTTCCTGCCAGCGACCCTGCTGCACAAGCTTTGAACGCTTTTTTAACATTTGGTATCGCCTTTATTGCAAGACCGTTAGGTGCAATTGTTTTTGGCCACTTTGGTGACCGCATCGGACGCAAAGCGACCTTAGCAGCTTCATTATTGGTGATGGGGATTTCTACATTGTTGATTGGTTGTTTGCCTGGCTATGATACTTTAGGCACTTGGGCAGCCGTACTGCTGTGTTTATTAAGGTTTGGGCAAGGTTTAGGTTTGGGTGGCGAGTGGGGCGGTGCAGCATTGTTGGCTACGGAAAGCGCGCCAGCAGGCAGGCGTGGCTGGTTTGGCATGTTTACACAGCTCGGGCCTTCGATAGGGTTTTTGCTGGCTACCTTAAGTTTTCTGGCTTTAACGCTATACCTATCTGAAGATGCATTTAAAGCATGGGGCTGGCGTATTCCGTTCTTCGCTAGTGCTTTGTTGGTTTTGGTTGGTTTATATGTGCGTTTTAAATTGGCTGAAACACCCGCTTTTGCTAAGGCTCTACAACACCACCAAACGCTTAAAACACCTATCAAATCTTTATTGAGCCAGCATTGGCGTCCTCTATTGCTTGGTGCATTGGCGATGACCGTTTGCTATAACTTGTTTTATACCGCTACGGTATTTTGCCTAAGTTATGGCACTAAAACGCTCAACATTCCGCGTGCTGATTTTCTACAAATGTTATGTATTGCCGTGCTGTTCATGGCAGTTATCACGCCAGTTTCAGCAAGCTTGAGTGATAAATTCGGACGTAAACCAGTATTGTTGGTGAGTTGTTTTTTAGCGATATTGGCCGGTTTTACACTGAGCCCTTTAATGGCGAGTGGTTCAAGTATTTTAATTACCTTATTTTTATCCATCGCCTTACTCTTAATGGGGGCAACGTTTGCACCGATGGGCGCTTTTTTGCCAGAGCAGTTTCCAGTGGCTGTGCGTTATACAGGTGCTGGTTTGTCTTATAATTTAGGTGGAATTTTAGGAGCTTCTACTGCGCCTTTTATCTCACAGCTGTTGGTAGATAAAGGTGGTTTAGCTTGGGTTGGTTATTATGTTTCAGCGATGGCTTTAGTGAGCTTTGTTGCAGTGATGTTGATGCAGGAAACTAAACAAGTCAATTTCAATCATGTTGAAATAATGAGCTAATTTGGCTTAGTCCTCATCTGGCTTAGTCAGGTACTCTAAATTAGTCAGCCAAACCATAGCTTGTTCACGGTTGTTTCCGCACATTTCTATACTTGGCTGCAAACTCGCACAAAATGCAGGACGTTCAGGCTGGCCAAAAATCATACAGCGATTCTCAATGTCTAACTGTATGCATCGCACGCCAGCAGGTTTGCCGTTGGGCATACCTGGAATCGGGCTGTTAATGGATGGCGCCGTACAGCATGCACCACAGTCAGGTCTACATTCCATTTATATATTTGCCCAAGGGTAGCCCAGTGCTGTTACGCCTGACTTTAGAGCGTCCATAGCAAGTTTTACTTGCTCAGATTCGCCTTTCATCCCTAGTTCAGTAGTTCTACGCTGGTTGCTTTTGGGCAAGCTAAATAGCTTCAACATGGGGTATTGCGACAGCATATGGTTCATTAAATCAATTAAATCGCTCTCACCAGCTTCACTCACTAAGATTGAATCTTCCACATAGTTTTGTGTATGGAATAAATGCGAGTAACAGGTCTCCAGCACCCACTCCACCATGGGGTGTGCCATTTCGGGGAAACCTGGTACAAAATAATGTTGATGAATACTAAAGCCGGCGACGCGGTTAATCGGATTAGGGATTAAATCGCTGCCTTTTGGAAAGTCTGCCATTAGCACGCGTTTTGGGTAAGCGCTTTCACCATATTGCGCTTCAATTTCTGCTACTGCCCCCACGTGACGCTCAATGGCTACACCTGCCGCATCTGCCGCACATTGCCTTGTAAAGTCATCAGGCGTGGCGCCTATGCCGCCAAAGCTAAACACAATATCACCATATTTTTTACTGCGTGCCATACTAGCTTTGAGTGAACTGGTAATTTGTTCTGGAATATCGCCTAAGTAATTTGCCAAAGCAAGCTGCAAGCCCCGTGCTGCAAGCATTTCAATCACTTTAGTTAAGTGCTTATCTTGGCGTTTACCAGAAAGAATTTCATCGCCAATAATGTAAATACCAATAGTAGGATTCATGTTTTGCGTTGGTAATAATTGTGTTAATAGTTATTTTATCTCTAAATTAGACGGCTTTAATGCTTTATTTAATGATCAATCGTAAAACTTTAAGAGTGTGGAACACTGATTAAGTGCTTGAGCCGGCGCACTTTATGCCACATAATGACTTTAATCTTTACAGCTCATTAACATTAATGAGTAATGAATGATGTTACTTGTAAAAATCAAGCTAAATGAATCATTTAAAAACAACAACAGTTCAGCAGTCGTTATTAGAGCAGCTTTTTGCGGCCAATAGAAGAACGCTTGTCTCTAGTGCTTTCATCGCAATCATCCTTGCGTATGTTGAGCGCAACTCCTTGCCTCCGCGCTTGGTGATCGCATGGCTTTCTGTTGTTCTGACGATTAACCTTGTTCGTTATGTGATTACAAGCTATCACCAACATCATATTTCTCAAGACATTAAAATCACGTACAGGCGATTGGGGCAGTTTCGTATAGGCGTGATGACGAGTGGCATAGTTTGGGGGGTGACTAGCGTATTAATCTATCCTTACAATGACTTGCAGCACCAAATGTTTATCATTTTTATTCTTACAGGGTTAGTTTCTGCCGCTATAGTTTCTTACTCTATTGATCTTGTGAGTGCGATTTCGTACACCCTGATGCTTTTAATACCAATGCTAGTACGCTTACTGCTTGAAAGAAGCGAAATATCTTTAAGCATGGCAATTTCTGGCGTTTTGTTTCTATTTTTTATGCTGCTGAGTATCAGAAATATTAATCGTAATTTTCTGGAAAATATTAAGCTGCGCAATGATGCTGTTGAGAGTGAAAGTGAAATTAAACAACTGGCTTTTTATGACCAGCTGACCAACTTGCCTAATCGCCGATTACTGCTTGATAGGCTTGACCATGCATTAGCCGTGAGTGCCCGTTCGGGTAGGCGTGGCGCCTTGTTATTTTTAGATTTAGACCATTTTAAAATGCTCAACGATACGTTGGGGCATGATATGGGTGACTTGCTCTTGAAAAAAGTCGCTGAACGTTTGCTACGTTGCGTACGTGAGAGCGACACCGTTGCGCGTTTAGGCGGCGATGAATTTGTCGTCATGCTCGAAGATTTAAGTGAGTATGTGGGCGAAGCTGCCAAGCAGGTAGAGAAAGTGGCAGACTTAATCATAGAAACACTTAATATTCCCTATATGCTCAATACACTTGAACATAGCAGCACCCCTAGCATAGGCATAGCACTGTTTGGTGACCATGGCAGCTCACATGAAGAGCTGCTTAAACACGCAGATATTGCCATGTATCAGGCAAAAAGAGCGGGAAGAAATGTCGTGCGTCACTTTGATTTTACAATGCAAGAAGCTGTGAGTGCTAGTGACCGTCAATCTGTAATCAATTAAAACGGTTCTTATTAAAATTTACTTAAAAGAGCCGTTCATTAATAGCTTACTTAATTAACTCACGCATGACTCATCATTTAATGATGATGCG
>JANLZY010000336.1:0-3603 GCA_031359365.1 Methylotenera sp.
AGAAGACTTGCAAAGATTGTTTGCGCTGGTACAGCATTTCAACCCTTCACAATTACTTTTTGTAGGTGATTTATTTCATAGCCATGCAAATAAAGAAATGGATCTTTTTTTAAAATGGAGAAATGATATCCCATCTTTAAAAATGCGATTGATAAAAGGCAATCATGATATTCTTTCAAAAAAATTTTACAAAGAAGCGGATATTGAGATCATCAAGCAAAAACTCTCAATAAAAAAATTCATTGAACAGTTTCGCATTACCATCAACTAAGAAACACGGCTCACCCATATGGAAACCACAAAGAAACGTTTAGTCGCCTGCCCTCACTGTAAAAAATTATCTGAATTTTCGCCTAGCAATGCCTTCAGGCCGTTTTGTAGTGAGCGCTGCAAAATGATAGATTTAGGTCTTTGGGCAAGTGAACAATATGCAATTCCAGTCGAAATTAAAGAGGATGATCTTGAACAAGAGTTTTCTGACGTCAACTTTTCAAGGCAATAAATTTATATGCTAAATACTTTCTACCAACATTTTGGCCGCCTCTCATTAGCGTTAATGCTAATGCTTACCGCGACACAACTGTATGCTAAAGAAGTCGTTGCGCCAAAAAATCTCGTATCAATAACAGATGCATGGGTACGACCCACCAACCCTGGGCAAGAGGTGGGCGCCGCGTATATGACATTCTTGAGCAAGCAAGATATGACACTTGTCAGTATAGAAAGTAGTGTTACCGACAGTGTAGAGATTCACAATATGACCATGGAAAATGGTGTGATGAAAATGCGCATGCTAGAAAACTTAGCACTAAAAGCTGGGGAACCTTACAAGCTTGCGCCAGGGGGCTTTCACTTAATGTTATTTGATTTAAAGAAACCTCTGACTGTGGGTGAACAAGTGAGTTTTACGCTCCACTTTAAATCCACTAGCTCCAAACCCAATAGCACCGTTAAAACTCGCAAAAACACCCCAGATTACAAACAAACCATCAACGTGATGGTAGAAGCTACGCCAGAAAACGCTACTCACTAAGCCAAGCACTGCGTAGCATGGCAATGCCATGTGCGCCATGCGACTTTGCCTCATGCAAATCTGCGGGAGCCATACCACCAAGCGCATAAACAGGCAAAGCGTAGTCCGCAATTAAATCAGCAAACTGACCCCATCCCAAAGACTCCTCATCAGGGTGACTACGTGTCGCTTTTACTGGAGACAACATCACATAATCAAGGCCTAGCGCCGCTGCGTGCGCTAACTGCTCGTCATTATGGCAAGAAGCACCACATAGCATTTCTACAGGCTTTGTCTGTAACTGCATTAAATCTTTTGAGTTAAAATGTATACCTGCAGCATTTAACTTAGATGAGACAGCTTGACTACTAGAGTTAATCAGCACCTTGGCTTTATATGGCTCTGCTAGTTGAATGACACGTTCCGCGAATATCTGAAACGCTTGATTTGAGAGCTGTTTTTCACGCAGCTGTAGCAGCTTCAGCCCATTATCTAAGGAAATTTTCAGACGTTTAAAAAATAAATCTTCGCCCAATTCGCTTAAATTTGTAATGGCGTAATTTGACGGCAAACTCAGTGCAGCAAATATGGGCGCATTCGCTGGCAACATCGGCGAAACTTCAATCTTTTCAGTCGGTTGCCAGACTAGCAGCTGATTTTCCAAACCACGTGGTTCGCCATCCCATTTTGTAATAATAAAAAAATGTAGCTTAACGGTTTTAGCTGGTGAGTCTAACTGTCCTGCCGCGTCATATTTGGCCTCGTAATCAAAGCTACGCGTTAGCCATGGGTAAAAGGATGTTACCTCTATACCCAGCTCCTCGCGCAGCTCGCGATTTAGCGCCTCCTGTGGCGTTTCACCCTCTTCCACCTTACCGCCAGGGAACTCCCAATAACCTGCCCAAGGCTTGCCAACAGGTCGTTCTGCCAGTAACACCCAGCCATCTTCACGCTGAATAACACCGACTGCCGCGTGCGTAATTTTGCGTTTTGTTGTATTCATGCGTTTAATGCGTCAAACAGAATACTTGGCGGCAAGTTGTTTTCTGCCTGCGTAATCTCGTGCGAATTGGTAGGCGATTCGGCCACTACGCGAGCCGCGTGTATGCGACCATTGTAAGGCTGCGGTGCGGGCAGCATCGTCGAATGTTGAGATTCCATAGTGGCGCAACCACTGCGCGGCTACGGCAAGGTACTCATCTTGATCAAATGAATAAAAAGCCAACCACATGCCAAATCGGTCTGACAAGGAAGTTTTTTCTTCAATGGTATCTCCCGGTCTAATTTCGCCGCCTAGATGCTGTGTTTCTAAACTTTCCGCCATAAATTCCGGTAACAAGTGGCGACGATTAGACGTGGCATACACTAGAATATTATCTGAAGTCGCTGCCATAGAGCCATCCAACACCACTTTTAGCGCTTTATAGTCAGCATCTCCAACTTCAAAAGATAAGTCATCACAAAACACAATGAATCGCTCTGAACGGTTACGCAGCAAAGCAGTAATTTGCGGTAAATCTGTTAAGTCTTGCTTATCTATCTCAATAATGCGGAGTCCATCTTGCGAGAACTGGCTTAGCAAAGCTTTAACGATAGAGGATTTACCTGTGCCACGTGCGCCTGTCAGCAACACATTGTTTGCGGTATAGCCTTTAACAAACTGTGCGGTGTTGCGGACGATTTCAGTTTTTTGCTGGTCAATATTATGCAAATCATCCAGCCGAATAAGGTGCGGATGAGGAATCACCTCCAAATAACCATGGCCTTTATTATGTTGCCAACGCCATGCAATGGCGGACCAATCAGGCTCACTGGGTGCGCTTGGGACAAAGGCTTCTAGGCGTGTTAGTAAGCCCTCAGCACGCTGAATCAACTGGCTAAAATCGCTCATTTAAGACCTATAGTCCGCATTGATTTTGACGTAATCATAGCTAAAGTCGCACGTCCAAACTGTGCATGAAGCATTGCCACGCGCTAAATCTACACGTACTAAAATTTCAGGCTCTTTCATGACAGCTGACCCTTGTTCTTCTAAATATGCCGCAGCTCTACCGCCATTTTCAGCCACTAACACATCACCTAAATAAAGCTTCAGTGCGCTTACATCTAGATTATCGACACCTGCATAGCCAATCGCAGCCAAGATACGGCCTAAATTAGGGTCGGATGCGAAAAATGCGGTTTTAATTAATGGTGAATGGGCAATGGCATAAGCCACTTTACGACATTCAGCTTCGTCGCGACCGCCTTCAATTTTAACGGTCATAAATTTAGTTGCGCCTTCACCATCGCGGACAATGGCTTGCGCTAACTCAATCGCCACATCGGTCATCGCATCACGCAGCGCAATGAAATCTGCACTAGCATTTTTAACATCAGCTTCGCTGATTTCAGCATTACCAGCAAGGTTAGTTGCCATCAAAATCAAGCTGTCATTGGTCGAGGTATCACCATCCACCGTAATACAGTTGAATGATTTATTCACAGCGTATTGAATAATGCTTTCTAGCGCAGACTGGCTCACAGCAGCATCGGTCGCAATATACCCCAGCATAGTCGCCATGTTAGGGTGAATCATGCCAGAGCCCTTG
>JANLZY010000342.1:0-2241 GCA_031359365.1 Methylotenera sp.
CGAAAACCGGCCGATGCTGAAAATCGCGCGCGAATTTTACTTGAATGCTGCCAGATGTACTTGGATGACAACAAAAATGCATGGTTACTTAACGCAGATGGAACTTATACTTTGAGCATGCCAGCGTTGCCTCAATCTAAAGTGAAAGAGTACGAATTCAGCGCGCAGCAACAGTTACTAAAAAAATACGAAAACTAATTTAGTAGATTCGACATGGAAAAATTGGCGTAGAAAACACAATGGCAAATTTGATCTTATGGCGACATGCCGAAGCTGAAGTTCAAAGTAAAAGTGGTGCAGATTTTGACAGGGCGCTAACAAAGAGTGGTCATAAAGACGCAGCTAAAATGGCAAAGTGGCTGAATCAATATTTACCTGCGAATACCGAGGTGTTTTGTAGCCCAGCAATACGTTGCCTGCAGACTGCAGCCGCGTTACAAGCGCTAAGTTCAATTAACGTTGAAGTGGTTGATTATTTAAGTGTGGAAAGTACACCAGAGATGATTGCTAGCAAGGTGAGCAATGATGATAGTAGCCGCACTATCTTAATTATTGGGCATCAACCCAATTTAGGTCGTTTAATTACAAAGCTACTTGGCATGAATGAGAGTGCATGCGCAGTGAAGAAGGGCGCAGTTTGGTGGCTGCGCCAACGCGTGAACGAGGGTGTTGTGCAAACTTATTTATACACGGTTAAACACCCAAATTTATAGGCGATATTACTTCTTCTTTGGGCGGCCTGTTTTAATTGTTGGCACTTTACTCATAGCAACTTTCAACGCTGCATCAGTCATCGCAGCCAATTGCATAATACCAGCGCGTAATAATTCACTTTTCTTGGCAGGATTACCTAGTTTGGCTAAACGTTCTTTCAACACGTAAAGCTGTGCATATTCAGCTTTTGGCATTGTAAAGCTATCACGTTCCATTTTTAATTTAGGCGCTTTTTCTTTTGCTGCTGGCTTAGCTGCGACTTTAGCTTTTACAACTTTAGGTGCAGCTGTTTTTGGTGCAACTTTAGCTGGGCTAGTCGCAGTTGGTTTAGGCGCAGCTACTTTTGTGGTTGCGGCCTTTGCTGCTAATGGTTTTGGGCTAACATTTTTTTTAACTGCAGCTTTCACTGGAGTTGTTTTTTCAACAGGCGCTTTTAGTGCTGCAGCTTGTAGCTGATTGATTTTTGACATTATGGTCTCCTAAATAAACGATATAAACAGTTTATACCGTTACAGAATGTTTGAATGTGAATTTTTTATGACAAAATGTTAAGTATTTGATATTTCCAGTTGCCAGTTAATTTTCTGCCACGCGAAGGTTTCTTCATCTAATAGGTAATAAGATTGCGGAAATTTTTCAGGCCAAGATTTTGGTATGTTTAATTGAATATTGTTTTGCTTGAAGTGCAGTTGGAACCCGCGTAGGTTAGGCATTTGGCGAGCATGGCACAAAATAACGGCAAGACGTAAACACACAAGCTGCATAACGAAAATACGGTCAGAAAAATCCGTTTCTAAGCGCTTTAATTTACCCTTATAACCCAGCGTTAACAGGCTTAAACAATGTAGTTCGCTTTGTGAGAAGCCTGCTGGCTCGGTATGCTCTAGGATATATGCACCATGTAAATTCGCGTCAATTGGTGAAACTGCGCAGCCAATCTCATGTAGTAAACCTGCCCAGTGTAATTTACGGGCGTGCACTTGCTGTTCGCCAGCTGCAAAATGTATATTCTCACTAATTTTTTCAAACAGTTTGCCAGCAACATCTGCCACAATTTTTGCGTGCGGTTCATCTACATCAAACTTACGTGCTAAACGTCGAACTGAGGCATTCCTTAAATCGACCATTTCATTGTCACGTGCGAGCATGTCATACAGTAAGCCGTGTCTCAATGCGCCTTGCGCCACATTCAGCGTTTCAATCTTTAAAAAATCAAATATGCCGATGAGAATGGATAGACCACCAGCAATGACAGGTTTTCTATCTTCTTTTAAACCTAACAGCCGTAACTTATCTACGTGCTTAGTGCGTAATAATTCATCTCTAAGCCAATATAGACCTTCCTTGGTAATAGTGTTAATTGGTCGTCCATATTGTACTAACACGTCAGCCACCGCACCCACAGTGCCAGAGGCGCCATAGGCAATATCCCATTGTGCATGGTTAAAATGCGTGCCTAACGTATCAAAAATAGATTCAGCGGCAATTTCTGCGCGGGTAAAAGCGTTCTCGGTGTAATCACCTGAA
>JANLZY010000353.1:0-13985 GCA_031359365.1 Methylotenera sp.
AAGAGCACCGCTAAATCGGCCAGCGTTTGTGTTTTGTTGAGAGGCACGCAGAAGCCCCCAGCACCTTCAACAACGACCACATCAGCCAAGCTCGCTAATTGCGTATAAGCTTGCTGAATGACGGCTAAATCGATTTGAACGCCAGCTTGTTCAGCTGCAATATGCGGTGCAATAGCAGGTACGAAACGATATGGATTGATTAAACCTAGGTCTGCGTTGATATTGCTTGCTGAGATTAAAGCTGTGACATCCTCGTTAATCAGCTCACTTTTTTCATTTAACTCACAGCCAGAGGCCACAGGTTTCATACCTATAGTTTTTAAACCCTGCGCCGCAAAATGTTTCACCAAAGTGCTTGCCACATAGGTTTTACCTACATTGGTATCCGTGCCGATGACAAAGTAAGATTGCGCCATATTGATGTTCTTTAGGCCTGTTTATTTCTAGGCTTAAACGTGACGGGGGAAACTCCATCATCAAACTTTGGTTTATCTTGCCCACGCCAAGCATGTCCGTAGACTACTTCAAATGTGGCAGGTAGTTTGCCGTCCACACGAAATTGCTCATAATTGGCCTCTAAACTCTGTAAGAAGCCACGACCAAGTAAGCCACGCGCACGACCATCAGTAGCATTATGTGCGCCTATGCTTTTTAAATCGCGCATCACGCTTTTAACGTCATCGTAAGTGAGTGTAAATCGCTCTACATCTAGCACCGGCGCACTAAAACCGGCGCGCACCATCGCATCACCAATATCGTGCATATCAAGAAATCTGCTCACACTGGTCGTGCCACTGTGTCCGCTAGTGGCAACACGCAGCTCTTTGAGTGTATCGGGGCCAAAGGTGCTAAACATCAGCAAACTTTCTGGCTGCAACACACGGTGAAACTCTTGCAAAGCGGCATCTAAATCATTGCACCATTGAATCGCCAAATTTGACCAGACCAAGCCAACACTTGCATTTGCTAAAGGTAACGATTCAATATCGGCACACAACAAATTCTGTTTAGCGCCGCCGAGCAAGTTTTTCATTTGCCCGATTAAGCCATTATTTGGATTTGTACTACGTGTTTTTTGCAGCATAGGTAACGCAAAATCAAGTGAAATTACTTGCGACTTTGTGAAGCTTTTTTGCAAAGCATGACTAGCTAATCCTGTGCCACAACCCGCATCTAATATGGTTTGTGGGTTTAACTTCACTAAATCTAAGCGGCTGAGCATTTCTTCGCGCACTTGCTTTTGCAAGATTGCAGCGGCGTCATAAGTTTCGGCAGCACGGCCGAATGAAGCACGCGCGCGCGCTTTATCAATGTGGTAACTATCGGTCAATTTTTCTTCCATATTGTTAAGCGCTTGCAGGTTCTAAAAACTGAACGACGGCATCCACAAATTGCTCTTGGTGCGACAAGAAAGGCGCATGCGAAGCGCCAGAAATCACGCGTAAATAACCTACAGGCAAATTCTGCATCATCCAATGTGCGGCTTGCACAGGTGCAAGCGTATCTCTGTCACCATGAATCAACAGTGTTGGCTTTCTTAGGCGATCGATTTCCGCACGTAAATCTGTCTCTAGCAATATGCCCAAGGCACGCTGTAAAGTTTGCGTGGTCGGCGCGGGGCGCTCTTCAAGCTTCCTGCGTAACAATCTGACTGTTAACCTTGCGCTTTTATCGCCCATGCATTGCAGTGTTAAAAACTGCGTGAGTGTTTTGTGATAATCCGTATCCATACTCTCGGCGAAGCGCTCAAACACTTCAGGTGCAATACCTGAAGTCCATTTGGCTTGCGTCATAAATTCTTCTTTATTCACAAAACATGGCGTAGAACCAATCAGTACCAATCTGCGCACCGCATCAGGCTGATCAATTGCAATGCGCATGGCGACTTGCCCGCCCCACGACCAGCCAATGATATCTGCATTCGCTGGCAGCATCTCGGCCACTTTTTCTGCAATGATATGCAAGTGGTATGGCTCAGTCGGGCGACTTAAACCCATCCCGGGTAAATCCACAATATGCAGGGTAAATAACTTACTCAAACTTTTTATGATGGGCTGCCACACCGCGCCACTCATGCCCCAGCCGTGCAGTAGCACTAGGTTTGGGCCACTGCCTGTGGTTTCCATATAGATGTTTGCAGGAACAATATTCATAGCGCTTGCTCTGCCTGCTGGATGGCCGAAATGAGCTGCTTAATATCATCTAATGAGTGTGCAGCTGACAACGAAATGCGCAATCTAGCGGTGCCTACGGGCACTGTAGGTGGGCGAATGGCTGGTACTAAAATGCCTAAGCCTTGCAAATACTCACTTAACGCCAGTGCTTCAAGATTATCGCCAACGACTAAAGGTTGCACGGACGTTTCAGATGGCATCAGCTGCCATCTTTTGCATTGCAGATTTTCTTTAAAGTAGCTAATCAAGCTGCGTAAATGGGTACGTAAATCATCACCCTGCTCAATCAAGCTAACCGAGACTGATAGCGTCGCAGAAAGTGCTGGCGGCGCAGGCGTTGAATACACATAACTTTTAGCAGTTTGTATCAGGTAGTCAATCACTACACTTTCACCTGCCACAAAAGAGCCAGCCACGCCTGCGGCTTTACCTAAAGTCGCCATCATAATGATACGTGGGGACTTTAACTTGAGGTGATTCAACGAGCCTTGACCATGCTCACCCAGCACACCAAAGCCGTGTGCATCGTCGATGTACAAGTAAGCATCGTACTTCTCGCAAAGTGCTAAATACTCAGCCAATGGCGCGATATCGCCATCCATACTAAATACTGCATCAACGGCAATCAACTTATGCCGCGCAGTACTAGCTTTAAGTAAACTTTCAAGCGCTGCTACATCGTTATGCGCAAAGCGGTTGAACTCGGCTAGCGAATAATAGCTGCCATCATTCAAACACGCATGATTCAACTTATCTGCAAAAATCGCATCACCACGCCCTACCAATGCGCCTAAAGCACCGATATTCGCCATATAGCCTGCAGAAAATAGCAATGCCGCAGGCATATTCACAAACTTGGCTAGCTGCTTTTCCAAGTCATCATGATAACGATGATGACCTGTCACAAGTCCAGATGCACCACTACCGACACCTGAATCGCCAGCCGCTTTTTGCATGGCGGCGATAAGTTTCGGGTGGTTAGCTAAGCCCAAATAATCATTACTACAGAATGATAAGTAAGGCTTATTATTCGCAACAATGTGCTCAGCCTGCGGGGAGTCGAGCAAACGCCTTTGGCGCAGCAAACCCTCCGCTTTGCGTTTATCTAACGCGAGTTGTAAAGAAGCCAGCATGTTAGACATTTACCCTAGATTTTATTGATGCCTAGTTTTTCGAATAATTTCTTATCGGTCGAAGCTTCAGGATTCGCTGTCGTCAGTAATTTTTCACCGTAGAAAATACTGTTGGCACCGGCTAAAAAGCACATACTTTGTATGCCTTCACTCATGCTTTGACGGCCTGCTGACAAACGCACATAGCTATTCGGCATGGTAATACGTGCCGCGGCAATGGTGCGCACAAATTCAAAAGGGTCTAACTCTTCAGCACCATGCAGCGGTGTACCTTCAACTTGCGTAAGTAAATTGATAGGCACACTTTCAGGTGGGCGTTCCATATTCGCTAACTGCGCCAACAAGCCCGCACGTTGATTGCGCGTTTCGCCCATACCAATGATGCCGCCGCTACATACGTGAATATCCTGACTGCGCACACGATCCAATGTGTCTAAGCGGTCCTGATAAGTACGCGTGGTAATCACATCGCCGTAAAACTCTGGCGCAGTATCCAAGTTGTGGTTGTAATAATCCAAGCCCGCTTCTTTTAACTGCTCAGCCTGACCATCTTTTAACATGCCTAAAGTGGCACATGTTTCTAAGCCCATCGCTTTTACTTCAGCAATCATTTTCAACACAGGCTCTAAATCGCGCTGTTTAGGGCCACGCCATGCTGCGCCCATACAGAAGCGACTTGCGCCATTATCTTTAGCTTCTTGCGCTGCGGCAACCACATCTTCAAGCTTCATTAAAGGCTCGTTTTCCACTTCAGTGTGGTAACGCGCCGCTTGTGGGCAATAACCACAATCCTCTGAACAACCGCCAGTTTTAATCGATAGCAAGGTACTCACCTGAACTGCATTCGGATTAAAATTCGCACGATGCACGGTTTGCGCTTGATACATTAAATCGCTGAAAGGCAGCTCAAATAATGCGACAATATCCGCTACACTCCAACGATCAACAGTGTTGGTTTCACACGCATGGTTGAGATTGGCTTTTAGACTATCCGTATTAATAACGGCATGTGGTGCAGTTTCGAGCATGTGCTGTTCCTTTTTAGAAGCTTGATTTATAGCGAGATTATACCTTGTCAATGAAAAGTGACGCAAATTTTGAACATGCGATTAAAATTTAAGCAGATTCTGCATAATGGCTTATCGAGCAGCCTATTTGATCATTTATTCAAGCAACGTTGCCTGTTATGCGCGGCCAATGATGGCGGAGAACTTGGCTTATGTGATGCCTGCTACAAAGATTTGCCCTGGCATAATGCACCACAATGTCCGCAGTGTGGCTTGTCTTCTAACGGCTTAGTATGTGGCAGTTGCTTAAACTCACCGCCAGATTTTGACGCAACCCACAGCTTGTTGACCTATGACTTTCCCTTAGACTCCATGATGCAACGCTACAAGTACGGCAGTATGCTCAACTTAGGACACATTTTTGGGAAATTGTTGAGTAATAAAGTCAATTTAGCTAGCGTAGACTTAGTGATAGCCATGCCTATGCACCCCACTCGCCTTAAAGAGCGCGGCTTTAATCAAGCGCTAGAAATCGCTAAAATCATCACGAAAAATAAGCCTGCACAATTAGATTATCTATCTGTACAACGCCAGAAACTCACACCACCTCAAGCCAGCCTGCCATTGAAAGAGCGTGTTAGAAGTATTAAAGGGGCATTTAAAGTGAGTAAAGATTTGAATGGTAAACGCATCGCTATTGTCGACGATGTAATGACAACGGGTGCAAGCCTAAACGAGATAGCTAAAACATTAAAACAAGCAGGTGCTGCCCATGTAGAATGTTGGGTAGTAGCAAGAACGCTACCAAAGTAAGTAACTTATCGTCATGCCCGCAAAAGTGAGCATGACAAACAAAGAAAGTATAATTTTAAATGTTTCATATCGTATTATTCGAGCCAGAAATTCCACCAAACACAGGTAACATCATCAGGCTCTGTGCCAATACTGGTGCTGCTTTACACTTAGTAAAACCTTTGGGATTTAGCCTAGAGGACAAACAACTGAAGCGCGCTGGTTTGGATTATCACGAGTATTCAACGATGCAAGTGCATGAAAATTGGAATGCCTGTAAAGCGGCGTTAGCTGGTAAGCGTTTATTCGCCATTACTACAAAAGGCAGCGCGCGACATAGCGAGATTCAATTTAAAGCAGATGATGTATTTGTTTTTGGCCCAGAAACGCGCGGATTGCCTGAAGAAATACGTGCAGAATTTACAGCCGAGCATAGACTACGCTTACCTATGCTGCCGGATAGTCGTAGCCTGAATTTATCTAACTCTGCCGCGGTGTTGTTGTATGAAGCTTGGCGACAAATAGGCTTTGAAGGTGGTGTGTAACTTATTTACGGCGTATGCCACGTAAGGTAAATAGCAAAATAATCGATGGCAGCCATACCCAAAGAAATTCTGACTTCATCACGGCAAAACCACGTTCCGTAAAGAAACGACTGACGCCTATAGGCGAAACGGCAATCGGCCGAAAATCAAAGAATATGCGTTCGTTAGAGTAAGGCCAATATAGCGCCACACCTAAGCCGCCATTGGTGCACATATCTAATAATGGATGCGAAACCGTGGCTAGAAAAACCATTAAACCAACTAGCCATACCTTACTTTTGAGTTGGCGGCTAAAGCACATAGCCACAATGGCAACGCACACCGCAAAGGTGATGGAGTGTGCAAATCCTCTGTGACCCCATTGTGAAGAATACGCAATGCCGAATTTAAAGGCTAACGTATCGAAGTCTGGCAATATGGCGCAAAATGCTGAAAAAACTAACAAGCGGCGGCTAATGACTTTACCTAAGCCTAAACTTGCCGCAATGGGAACGACCGCATGGGAAAAAATGGACGGCACTAGATTGCCTCTGGTTTTTGCTCACGTCCGAGTAAATCAGTCACAGCATCTTTTGCACTTTTGCCGTTGGAAAGCGCCTGGTTAACTTCATAAGTAATAGGCATATCCACACCTATCGTACTCGCCCGACGCATCACTTCGCGTGCAGTATTCACGCCTTCAGCCACATGACCTAAACCTTGCAGAATATCAGCTAAGGACTTGCCGCTCGCCAATTGCAAGCCAACTTCACGGTTTCTGGAATATTGTCCAGTACAGGTTAAAATCAAATCCCCCGCACCTGCTAAGCCCATAAATGTTTCAGTGGAAGCACCAAGCGCTACGCCAAAACGGGTCATTTCAGCCAGACCACGAGTAATCATTGCAGCACGAGCATTGTTGCCGAAACCCATGCCATCAGAAATACCTGCTGCAATCGCCATGACGTTTTTAACGGCGCCGCCGACTGAAACGCCAATCACATCTGTGGTGTGATAAACACGTAAGTTAGCACCGTGAATCAGCAAAGCCGCTTCATTGGCAAACGCCTCATCATTAGCAGCCAGTGTGACGGCGGTAGGTAATCCGCGCACCAACTCTGCCGCAAAGCTTGGGCCTGAGAGCGCACCCCATTTTTGCTCGCTACCCAACTCCTCCAAAGCCACTTCATAAGGGAGCTTGGCTGATAACGGCTCTAAACCTTTGTGCGCCCAAATAATCGGCAGCTTGCATCCCAGCGCTTTGATGTCTTGGAGAATGCCTCTAAATCCAGCAGTTGGCACAACCGATAATATTAGATCTGCACCCTGCAGCGCAGTCGCTAAATCATCTTCCACTAGCAACTGGTCATTAAATTTAAAATCACCTAAATAAAGCGGATTAGCACGTGCTTTGCGCATACCTGAAACATGGCCTGCATTTCGCGCCCACAGCGATACTTGATGACGCTGACTGATATTCATTGCGAGCGCTGTTCCCCATGCGCCTGCGCCAAGAACGGCTATTTTAGTCATTTATTCGAAACCCCAGGTTGATGATATTAGAATGTATCCAGCAACCCCATCACGATGCTTAACTTTAAGCCAGCCATTACTAAGCTTGGCATCTGTAACTTCAAGCACGACATCTTTTTCTACTGTAGCCACTAAGTTTGAGGTGACATCAGCAGATTGCCTGATTTCAGCTTTACTAGCAGTGACCATTACCGTGCGTTTATTCGATAGTTGCTTTGCCTCTACCCAGTTAAGCGCACCTTGTGCATCGCGCACTTTAAGCCAATCACCTAAGTTAACGATAACTTCAACAGGGTAGTTTTGGCTTAACAGCAGAACTTTTTTAGCGGCATTAGATGGCGCATCATAAAGCACCGCTTTAGAGACTGCGACTGAACGAAAATCCAGCGCTGATGCCGTTGCTGGCAGGAGCGCTAGAATAGATAAAACAATCAGTAGATTCTTGCTGCTTTTAATCATAGAAAACATCATAGATTAAGCAGCCGCTAAACTATTGTTTAGTGGCAGATTGAGCCGCTTCTGCTTGTTGCTGTTTTTGCTGCGCGAACAATGCTTCAAAATTGATTGGGTTTAACAATACTGGTTGGAAACCAGCACGTACGACTAAATCAGAAACTGCTTCGCGTGCATATGGGAACAAAATGTTTGGGCAAGTAATGCCTACAATCATCTCGATGTTTTCTTCTGGCACGTTGCGAATTTGGAAAATACCTGCTTGCGTTACTTCAACCAGAAACACAGTTTTATCATCGATTTTTGAAGTAACAGTTACTTTAATTGCCACTTCAAATACGCCTTCTTCAAGCACTTGCGCGAAGTTACCTAGCTCAATGCTTACTTGGGGCTGCGTGCGATCAGTAAAGATTTGTGGTGCATTTGGAATTTCTAACGACGCATCTTTCACATAGATTTTTTCGATGCTGAAGCCAGGTTGAGCTTGTTCTTGTGCTGCGTTATCTTCTTGAGCCATGATTTTCTTTAGTTTCTAATTAAATAAAAGGTTAAATGAATAGTTTTTTGCGTAAAAAGTTATTTTAACAGAGTTTAGACAATAGTCTTTAAATCGCCAACAGCGGGTCTAATCCGCCAGCCAAATCCAACGCGCGCAAATCATCAAAACCGCCAATATGGCGGTCATCTATATAAATTTGTGGTACGGTACGACGGCCTGTTTTCTGCATCATTTCATTACGCAACTCAGGTTGCAAATCAATACGTACTTTATTGATGTCAGTTACACCTTTGCTCGTTAACAAGCGCTCTGCATTGATGCAATAAGGACATACCGCAGTGGAATACATCGTGACTTTAGCCATTAGCTTACCTCATTTCCTGCATCGTCATTAGCGGCTTTTTTATTGCTCACAACCTTATTAGCAGCAGGTTTCTTTGAGGCTGCTTTAGTCACAACAGGCAATTTAGCCTCAAGCCAAGCCAACAAGCCACCTTGCAAGTTATTCACCTGAGTAAATTCAGCTTTACGTAGAATGTCACATGCTTTGGCCGAGCGCGTTCCTTTTTGGCAATTCACCAAAATTGGCTTATTTTGATATTTTTTCAGCTCACCAATTCTGGTTTCCAAGTTAACAAGAGGAATATGCGTGGCATCCGCAATATGACCACTGGCAAATTCTGCCTCATCACGCACATCTAATACAAAAGCATTGGAACGGTTAATCAGCGTCACCGCTTCTGTCGGGCTTAGATTAGGTACACCACCTGCACTTTTTTTGAATAATGGCAATAACAACATAATGCCTGAACCTATCGCTAGCCCAATTAACAAGATATTACTTTTAAAAAATTCCACGTACTTCCTCTCAATGATTGACCCTTAGGATTTAGGGTTAGAATATGGGGGCTACTGATCGCCAAATTCAACGCTATTGGCACACTAAATTTACGGGCGAACTTTTACTCACATTATATAAGCGAATTTTACGTGTAAATGCGCTAAAATAGTGACATTACATGCACATTATTCAAACAAATATTTAGGTTTAATATTTATGTCAGCCCCACAAAATATCACCCCAGTATGCTTGCTCATTTTAGATGGTTTTGGCTATCGTGAAGAAGCCTCAGACAACGCCATAGTGCAAGCCAACAAACCCAATTGGGATAGCTTATGGAAGCAGTTTCCACACACTTTAATTGACGCTTCTGAGCATTTTGTGGGCTTACCAGACGGCCAAATGGGCAACTCTGAAGTGGGGCATCTGAACATTGGTGCGGGTCGCGTAGTATTTCAGGACTTTGTGCGCATCAACAACAGCATCGCCAGCGGCGAGTTTTTTAATCATCCAGAGCTATCGACTGCACTAGACAACATCAAGCAAAACGATAAAGCGCTACATATATTTGGTTTGCTTTCTGATGGTGGCGTTCACAGTCATCAAGATCATATTCATGCCATGATAGAAATGGCGGCAAAACAAGGTTTAAGCAAAGTCTATATTCATGCATTTTTAGATGGCAGAGATACGCCACCGATTAGTGCCACGCCTTTTATTGAGGCTTTAGAAAACAAATGTACTGCGACTGGCGTAGGTAAAATAGCTTCTATCAGCGGACGATTTTACGGCATGGATAGAGATAAGCGTTGGCCGCGTGTTGAAGCCGCTTATCAGTTATTTACTGAAGGCGTAGGTGAGTTCACTGCTGAATCTGCCATGACTGGCTTGAATGATGCCTATGCACGTGGTGAAAATGATGAGTTTGTAAAAACGACGGCTATTCATAAAGCGGGTGAAAAACCTATTCATTTAGAAGACGGCGATTTAGTGGTTTTCATGAACTTCCGTTCTGACCGCGCACGTCAATTAACACATGCATTACTAGCCGAACACTTTGATGGCTTTCATAGACGCCACGCACCTAAATTAGCAGGCTATTTCACGCTGACCATGTATGATAAAAATGAAACTAAAGCGACAGTCATTTTTCCACCAGTGGATGTCAACAATACCTTTGGTGAATATATTTCCAATCTAGGATTAACGCAATTACGCATTGCCGAAACTGAAAAATACCCGCATGTGACTTTCTTTTTTAACGGCGGCGAGGAAAAGGTTTTCGCAGGCGAAGACCGCATTTTAGTGCCGTCACCAAAGGTGGAAACCTACGACTTGCAACCAGAAATGAGCGCATTTGAAGTCACTGAAAAACTTGAAGAAGCGATTTTGAGCAAAAAATACAATGCCATCATTTGCAACTATGCTAACGGTGACATGGTGGGACATTCAGGCAATTTAGCTGCCGCCATTAAAGCCATTGAGACTTTGGACACCTGCATCGGACGCGTGGTGAATGCGATGCAAAGCATAGGCGGCGAAGTGATTATTACCGCTGACCACGGCAATGCAGAAACTATGTTTGATGTTGAAAATAACCAACCACACACGCAACATACGCTCAACAAAGTGCCGCTGATTTATATTGGGCGTAACGCCTTGCTTTCAGCCAATGGCGCATTATCAGACCTTGCGCCAACCTTACTCACCATGATGGGCGTTGCTCAGCCCAGCGAAATGACAGGTAAAAACATCATCACTTTTGTTGCTTAAGATGAAGCGTAAGCATTTTAAAGCTAGGTTAGCTTGCACTTCACTTTTTGTGTTGATGTTAGCTTGCGTACCTTATGCTAATGCAAATAAAAAAGAGCAGTCAAAGCAAAACTTAAACGATGTGCAGCAGCGTTTGGAAGCCCTAAAAAAGGAATTAGACAATTCGCAAGAAGCACATAAAGACGCGGCTGATGCGCTGAAAGAAAGTGAATTGGCGATTAGTGCAGCAAACAAAAAACTGTTTGAAATTAACCAAAAGCAGCAACAAAACAAAAAGACGCTCTCGCAATTAAAATCAGACTCCATCAGCACCAATCAAGCGCTCGCGCAGCAGCAAAACTTGTTAAGTTCGCAGCTGTACCAGCAATACATACATGGCCAACAAAGCTATCTACAGATGATTTTGCAAAGCGAGAACCCTAGCGACATCGCACGGGACGTGCAATATTTCTCATACGTTGCCAAAGCACGTGCTTCGCTTATCAACAAGATGCAAGGCAACTTAAATAAAATCAGCAAACTCAATGATGCAACAGCTTCTGCTTTAAAAGAAGTCGCAGACTTGAAGCAAAAACAAGTTGATGAGAAGCGTGCTTTAGAAAGTCAAAAGCAAGCAAAATCTAAAGTGGTCAGCAACTTGTCACAACAAATTGCGGCGCAACGCAGTGAAATTAAAAAGTTAACGCGTGATGAAAAACGACTTTCTGAATTAGTTGAGCGCTTGGCAAAAATCATTCCGCCAACGCCCAAGAAAGTTCGCCCTAAACGTGAGCCTACAACAACAACGAATACGGCAAAAACCCCTACAAACAATAAGCCACCTAAAGAAGTGCTGGCCAACAATACAGAGCCTAGCCAAGAGTTTTCTGGCGCAAGCTTTGCAGCGCTAAGAGGCAAGCTGCGCCTACCTGTGCGCGGCGATGTGATGAATCGCTTCGGCTCTAGTCGTGAAGATAGTGGTATTTCATGGAAAGGCTTATTCATTAAAGCCAATGAAGGTGCAGAAGTGAAATCTGTCGCCACTGGCCGGGTGGTATTTGCCGATTGGTTACGAGGCTTTGGCAACCTGATTATTTTAGACCATGGCGATGGCTATATGAGTCTATACGGCAACAATCAGGCGTTGCTAAAGCAAGTGGGAGACAATGTACGTGCAGGTGATGTCATTGCATCGGTTGGTAATAGCGGTGGTAATCAAACGAATGGTCTTTATTATGAGTTGCGCAGCCAGAGCCGTCCATTTGACCCACTCAGTTGGAGTCGAGTAAATTAGATTATCATCAATTAGAAAACATAAAATTTAAAAAATTTGAATCAAAGCAGAACAAAAAGAGTTGTCTCGTCCTAAAATAGATTGACAGTTATTCACCTGTTTTAGGTTGATTTAAAAACGCCTGATGTACTTCATCGGGCGTTTTGTATTTTAGGCTTTGATGCGGCCTGACCTCATTGTAAATCTTGATGGATTGTTTGACCATCTTTCTCGCTTCTTCCAAATCCTTGGGTTTATTTAATAGAAACTCATTCTTTAAGATTCCATTCACACGCTCAGCCAAGGCATTCTGATAACAATCATAGCCATCCGTCATCGAACACCTGATTTGATGCCGTTCATGAATAGCCTGATATTCGGCCGAACAGTATTGACCCCCCTATCCGAGTGATGAATCAATGCAGACGCATAGCGTCTGGCACTGACTGCCATCTTCAATGCTTTACCTACCGCATTGGTCTGCATATGCGCATCCACATGGTAACCTACGATCTTTCTTGAGTAAGTATCCGTCACTAAACTCAAATAGGTATTTTTTGTGTGCCTAGGGAGATAGGTAATATCGGCGACCCAGACTTCCTCTGGTCTGCTGGGCGTGACCTGCTGCGGCCTCGCCTTCAGTAAGTTAGGGTGCGTATAAAAGCGGTGATGGCTATGCGTCGTCTTGTGATAAGACCGTTTAGGGAGTACCAGTAATCGCGCCTTGCGAAGTAGATTAAACAAGCCATCACGCTCTATCTTAATCTGACGTTCGGCCAACGGGGCTTTAAGCAGGTGCTGCAACTTACGTGTACCAATCCTAGGCTGCACCATGCGCTGTTGGCGGACCAGTTGCACGACAGTCTGATGCGCATTCACCTCAATTGTTTCAGCCGTTAAACGCTGGTAATAAGCTTGACGGCTGATGCCGATAAAACGGCAGGCTTTGGCCGTACTTATTCGAAGAGTTTCTTTTTGGCAAGGACGCTTTTAAAGGCCTTTTTGGGAGTTTTACTCCATACTCAGTCTTGATGATCTCCAGCATAGCTTCAAATAATTGCGCCTTGAGATTGGCAGCTTTCAATTCAGCTTCAAGTGCTTTAATTCGCTGTTCCGGTGTTTGAGGCAAAGCTGGTTTCTTCGTCATCTCAGTTCCCATTAAATCTGATGATGAAAGATTAGACCAATCTAGGTGACCGTGCTTGCGTAGCCAGATTAATACGGTTGATCTACCCTGAATACCATAGCGCTTTTGTGCTTCTTTATAAGTCAGTTCGCCATGCTCAACTTGTTCAACTACTGACAATTTAAAAGCCTGTGTGTAATCTCGTTGTGTTCTCTTAATCCCAATGGTCATTTGACTCTCCTTGATTCACTTCAAAAAGTGTCAACTTATTTCAGGACGGGACAAGTTTAATAAAAAAGCACGCCTGAGCGTGCTTTTTTATTAAATAGCGATATTGCTGCTATATAAAATTTATTACTTAGCTGCTGGTGCCGCTTCAGTTGTCGTTGCAGCCGCAGCTGCTGCATCTACCGCCGCTGCATCAAGCGTGATACCTGGAACGCGCTCTTCAGCTGTTGGCTCATAGCCGCCAGGACCAGATGACGCTTCAGCAGCTGGTGCTACTGGCGCGGGTGCTTGAACTGCCGGGTTGCTTGCTGGTGCTGGTGCTTGAACTGGTTCAGCAGCTTTTTCGCCACAGCCAACCAACAATAAACTTGTAACACTTGCCACCAACAAAGAACGTAAAAGTACTGACATTATATTTCCCTTTTTTACATTTAAAAAAATCAGAAATCCCTGAACAAAACAAGCTTCAAGGATTTAAATAGCCTGCTGAATTCGCAAGCAATCATTCTAACTTAAGTTTAATGCTTTGTAATTAATTACTTAACTACAGTACATGTAACGTCATTTATGCTGGAATGCGTAAAGATTGACCTGGATAAATTTTATCAGGGCTACTTAACATAGGCTTATTAGCTTCAAAGATTTTCATA
>JANLZY010000362.1:0-2059 GCA_031359365.1 Methylotenera sp.
CTCAAGTTGGCGCAGTTGCAGCGGTGAATCTATCGTGTTCAGTATTACGCTGTTGAGTAGTGAAGTCACAAGTTATAGAGTCGCTATTAGAAAATTAATGATTAAAAGATGATTTTAAAAAAGATGAAGATTTAAAATCTACGCTGTGTAATGAATCCAGCTAACTCACGTAAACGTAAGGCACTCTCACCAAAAGGTGTTAAAGCATCAATTGCATTATCATAAAGCTGTTGAGCATGTAGCTTGGCATCAGCTAAACCTAATATAGACACATAAGTAGGTTTGTTACTATCCGCATCTTTACCAGCAGTTTTGCCAAGTGTAGAACTGTCAGCTTCTACATCTAAAATATCATCGACGACTTGAAATGCTAAGCCGATGTTTTTTGCATAAGTGCTTATTGCGGCAGTTTTTTCTATTTCGCCGTTGATTCCACCTAATAAAACAGCAGCTTGAATCAATGCGCCAGTCTTCAGTTGATGCATCTGTTCAAGGTCAGTTTGGCTGAGCGTTTTGCCTACCGAAGCTAAATCTATGGCTTGACCGCCCGCCATGCCTGTAGAACCTGAAGCTTTGGCTAGAATATTGAGCATGCTTATTTGATGATTAGTTTGTACACATAAGTTAGCTTGTGATAGCACCTCAAAAGCCAAGCTTTGCAACGCATCGCCGACTAATAACGCCGTGGCATCGTCGTATTGTTTATGGCAGCTTGGCTTACCACGGCGCAAGTCATCGTCGTCCATGCAGGGCATATCGTCATGCACCAACGAATACGCATGAATAAGCTCAACAGCACAGGCTGCAGCGTCTGCAACTTTAGCCTCAGTGTTGCACAGTTCAGACGCGGCATAGCACAGAAGGGCGCGTACACGTTTGCCACCTTCTAGAGCGCTGTAACGCATCGCGCTGTGTAGTGTTTGCGGCGTTGAGTTGGCGGAAGGTAACGTGTGATTTAGCACATTTTCAATTCGACCTTGCTTTGACGCCGCCCAAGCTATGAAATCCAGCAATGCTGTTTCAGATGAATTACTATTATTCATCATCAGACTTAAATGGTATTAACTGATTGCGCTCATTCAGAATTTGAACTTGTTGTTCAACGTCAGCTAGTGATTTTTGGCAGAATTGTAGTAGGCTGTTGCCACGCTGATACGCAGCCAATGAAGACTCTAAAGTCATTTGCCCGGATTCCATGCGCGCGACTATGCTTTCTAACTCAGCGTATGCCAGTTCAAAAGTCTCTGGTGCGACGGTGTTGTTTTCTAGGGATGCTGCAGTTTTGGATTTAGGTACGGTCATGGCAAAATTTAAATGGCGTTAAGGCGATATTCTACCAAATCCTATAGCAAACGCTGCTTTAAAAATCCATGAATATCGCTAATCTCTTCCATGCATACGGAATGCGCCATATTGTACTCATGCCAACTCACAGAATAGTGATTGTTCTGTAATGTTTGTAATGATATTTTGCACATATCCAGCGTGATCACGTCATCAAACACACCATGTGCCATAAAGATTGGCGTTGCCGCATTGGCAGGGTTGGCTTCAGTTGCCAGCTTGGCTTTAACTGGTAAATAGGTAGATAAAGCCATTACGCCACCTAACTTCTTGGGATAGCGAAGCGCTGTATATAAAGCAATAGCTCCACCTTGTGAAAATCCGGTAATCACTATGCGCTCAGCAGCAATGCCTCTATCCAACTCTTTTTGAATAAGTGAGTTAACGTAATGCTGGCTATTTTTTATGCCATCTTCGTCCTCTTTACTGCTACCAGTCACACCATATAAATCATACCAAGCCGGCATAATATAACCACTATTGCGAGTGACGGCCATTTCTGGCGCATGGGGCAATATAAATCGCACATTGGGAATGTTGAGTTTTTGTACGACAGGCTCAAAGTCATGGCCATCCGAACCTAAGCCATGTAACCAAATGACGCTGGCATTTACTTTAAAGTTGCTTTCATGGTGGTTGCTGACTAATTCTAGAGGCGCTTTATAGATCATGTTGGGGGCTTTATTGTTAAGTAAGAGTACAATCGGTTCAGGTG
>JANLZY010000379.1:0-6095 GCA_031359365.1 Methylotenera sp.
TTGGTGCGCCTGCTGCGCCGCTTTTTGCCCAGCTGCCATAGTATTCAACTAATGGTTCTGTTTGGTCGTGGTATTCAACTAAGCGTTTATTGACTACGTCTGGCGCTTCGTCTGCGCGTTGTACTAGGTCTTCACCTGTGATGTCGTCTTTGCCTTCGACTTTTGGTGGGTTGAATTTTACGTGATATGTACGGCCGCTGGCTGGGTGGCTGCGACGGCCTGTCATGCGTTCCATAATTGCGCTGTCTGGCACGTCGATTTCTACTACGTAATCAATCGTTACGCCGGCATTTTTCATGGCTTCAGCCTGCGGAATGGTCCGTGGAAAGCCGTCGAATAAGAAGCCGTTGGTACAATCGGCTTCTTTAATACGCTCGTTGACCATGCCGATAATAACTGCATCTGGTACTAAACCACCGCTATCCATAAAGCTTTTTGCTTCTAAACCTAATGGTGTGCCTGCTTTAACTGCCGCACGTAGCATATCGCCAGTTGAAATTTGAGGAATGTTAAAGTGTTGTTTAATAAAGGTGGCTTGTGTGCCTTTGCCTGCGCCAGGTGCGCCTAAAAGAATAATTCGCAAAATTTCCCCCAATGAATAGTTAAGTTTATTTAAATTTTATTTGGCTAAATTATATCAGCTAAGATAATTTGCAATAGCGACAAAATCTGAAACGGCTAAATTTTCTGCGCGCAGCTGAGAGTCAATATTGAGTGCGGTAAAGCCTTCGTCGTTTAGTAGATCTTTCAGCGTATTGCGTAAGGTTTTGCGGCGTTGTCCGAATGCAGATAGAACGACTTTAGCGAAGATGGCTTCATCTTTGGCTACGAAAGGCAGCACGGCATGCGGTACACAACGTACAAAAGCAGATTCCACTTTTGGAGCAGGTTCAAAAGCTTCTGGCGGAACGGTGATTAAATAATCCATTTGTAAGCGATATTGCAGCATTACGCTAAGTCGTCCGTACGCTGCTGTTGAAGGTGAGGCTACCATACGCTCAACTACCTCTTTTTGCAGCATAAAGTGCATATCGGTAATGGCGCTTACATTGTCGAGCAGGTGAAATAAGATTGGCGTTGAAATGTTGTAGGGCAGATTGCCAGTTACGCGTAGACTCTTACCCAAGCTGGTGAAATCAAACTTGAGCGCATCGGCATTGTGAATATTGATAGCGTTGTTTGCGTAGGCTGGTTTCGCGTATTCTGTCTGCATCCAAGCGATGATGTCGCGGTCAACTTCTACTACATGTAAAAGTTTTAACCTTTGTAATAACGGCTTAGTTAGCGCGCCTAAACCTGGGCCAATCTCGACCATCAAGTCATCTGCTTTAGGCGAGATGGCCTCCACTAAGCTCGAGATAACACCTTGGTCAGTAAGAAAATTTTGGCCGAAGCGCTTTTTTGCGATGTGTTTCATTGATTGGGCTTAATTTAATTGGGCTTGCTTTTAGATTTGTTATTGGCTAGCGTAATTGCCAACTCAATGGCGGCTAGCATACTGCCGATTTCAATATTACCCGTTCCCGCTAAATCTAGCGCAGTACCATGATCAACCGAGGTGCGGATAATGGGTAAGCCCAGTGTTACGTTGACGCCTTCACCAAAGCTGGCATGCTTGAGTACGGGTAAGCCTTGGTCATGGTACATTGCAAGCACAGCATCGGCTTTGCTTAAATGATGTTTCGCGAATAAGGTATCTGCTGGCAGCGCGCCTACCAATTGCATGCCTTCAGTACGTAACTTTTCTAGCACAGGATTAATGATGTCTATTTCTTCACGACCTAAATAACCATCTTCACCCGCATGCGGATTTAAACCAGCTACTAAAATGCGTGGATTCTTCAAGCCAAATTTATTGACTAAATCGTGATGCAAAATTCGAATAGTGGTTTCTAAGCTGTTTTTAGTAATGGCGGCGGGCACATCTTTAAGCGCTAAGTGCGTGGTGGCAAGTGCAACGCGTAAGCCACTACCCACCAGCATCATCACGACTTGTGGTGTGTTGGTCAGCTCTGCTAAAAATTCAGTGTGGCCGCTAAATGCAATGCCTGCGTCGTTGATAATACCTTTATGTACGGGTGCAGTGACCATTGCATCAAACGCCTGGTTCTCATGATTCATGCATCCTAGTGCCGCAGTTTTTAGCGTTTCCAGTACATATTGGCTATTGCGCGCATCTAATTGTCCTGCCACTGCAGTTTGGCTGATGGCTTGATGTAACACAGTAATAGCGCCATTACCGAGATGTGCTGTATGCGATTTTGCAGAATATTCTTGAATTTGAATACTTACATTGAGTGCCTTGGCTCGAGCTTGCAGCATATTGGCATCCGCAATGATAACCACTTCAGCGTTAAGTGGCTCATGCGCTAACAATACACATAGATCCGCACCTATGCCAGCGGATTCGCCGGCAGTGATTGCAATACGTAGAAGTGGTTTTGTCACGTGAAACTGAGCGAAAAAATTAAGTGGCTTAAAACTTATCTTCAAGTCTAAGCTCAACGTAAGCACGGTCGCGCAACTCACGGATCCAGTCTTGATAAGCTTCATCTGCTTTACGTGCGCGGATCTCTTGACGGGCTTTTAAGCGGGCAGATTCTTTACTCATGTCTTGCGAGCGGCGTTCCATTACTTGAATAATATGCCAACCGAATTGACTACGTACAGGCGCACTGATTTGTCCATCTTTAAGTGCATTCATAGCATTCTCAAAAGGTGGAACCGTATCTCCAGGGTTTACCCAGTTTAAATCACCTCCATTTGAGGCTGTAGAATCCTCTGAAAATTGGCGAGCCAATACTTCAAATTTCTCGCCGTTATCAAGACGCTCTTTAATCGCATCAATTTTGGTTTCAGCTTCTTTGTCAGACATCACCTCGGTAATCTTAATAAGAATATGGCGCGCATGTGTTTGCTGAATCACCAGCGGAGAGTTGCCGCCACGTTTACTTGTAAGCTTGAGTAAATGGAAGCCATTTGGGCTGCGCAGCGGCGCTGACACTACGCCTGCCTGCATGTTTTTTAATGCATCTAAGAACAATGCGGGCATTTGAGAGCCTTTTTTCCAGCCCAAGCTACCGCCTTCTAAGGCGTTTGGCGCATCAGAAAAACTAGCCGATACTTTAGCAAAGTTGACGCCAGAGTTCAGTTGTCGCAGAGCCTCATCGACTTTTGCTTTCGCTTTTTGAATGTCTTCTGTAGCGCCTTCTTCAGGCGTGCGAATCAAAATGTGCGAGATTTCAAATTCATCAGTATTTTCGTTGAGCGAGGATTGTGAAGTTAAATAATTGTCAATTTCAGATTCGCTTACGTTCACGCGTCCGTCCACTTCGCGTTCACGTAACCTAGCAACCGTAATTTCATTGCGAATATCCGCTCTAAATTTACGCATGCTGATACCGTCTTTAGCTAGTGCTTCGCTAAACTCAGTCAATGTTAAGTTGTTCTGGTCAGCAATTCTTTCAACGGTTTTATCTAATTGATTGTCATCAACTTTAAGGCCAATTTGTGCTGCATACTGAATTTGCAAGGTATCCGTAATTAAGCGCTCTAAAATCTGCTTACGTAAGACACTTTCTTCAGGTAATTCCGTGCCTTGTTTTTTGAATTGTGCAGTAACCGTGGCAATGCGGCTTTCCAGTTCTTGCTCAGTAATCACCGTTTGATCGACGACGGCGACAATACGATCCAACTTAACAATATCTGCTGCTTGAGCATTAAATTGATTGCCGATAAAAAGCACGCTGGCAAGCAATATCAATTGAATTGTACTTTTAATGGTGGAATATTTAATCATTGTATGTTTAATCATGTATGTTTATACGAAGCTCGCAAAATGGTTACTCGTAATAAGGTTGTTGATAGGTGTCAGGAATAAGACCTGTATTCACATAGCCTGGAATGTTGCGTTTAATGACTGATAATGGGTTAGCGCCTATTGAGGCTAATCCGCCGAGTTCAAGTTGAAAGAAAAATGCATAGTTTGCATCAGCCGTTGCCGTGCTTACACGCTGAATAACAGTTCTTGTTTGCCAGCAGCCCGCATCATACTCTAAGCCAGCCAGTGTTTCGATGATACTGCTTTCACGCAGTGAGTAGTTGATGCGGCCAACGCCGTACCAGCCTTTGCCTAAAGGCCACTGACCTGATAAGTCAAATTGGTCTAAACCTGTACTCGTTAAAACACCTGGGGTATCGCGCCTGTAACTATAGCTTAAGTTAAGTGCTTTACCTGGTTCAGGGGCATAGTGACTAGAAACTGTGGTGCGAACCGATCTTGAATCGTCGGTGTTGTATTGCCAAAACGCATCGACATTCCAGCTGGTTTTTAAGTATGAGCTAAGCCCCGCAATAATGTCGGAGCTGTTACCTTTTCGTAAAGTTGCGTCAGGTAGTGACACGGTTTGATCGGCAAAGTAATACCGTTGACCAATAGATGCTGTTAAGCGCTGTATGCCGGTGTCTGACTCAATCAAGCGTGAAGTTAATGCGAAACTCAATTGGTTTGCATTATTAACACGGTCATTGCCAGTGTACTGATTTTCACTAAACAACGAGCTAAAGTTCAAGTCAGTGTCACTGGTATCAAAAATTGGAATGTCGGATTGCTTTGCTTTTGGAATGTACACGTAAAACATTCTCGGCTCTATGGTTTGCGTGTAGTTACGACTAGCAATTTTGAAGTCACGATCAAAAAATAAGCCGCCGTCTATGCTTGCAATAGGTAAGGTGCGTTCTAGTGAGCTGTTGTTATTGGGGTCGTTACTCAGGCTATAACTCGTATGATGAATACCAATTTTTGGCGTAATGTAGCCATAGGTCTGATTCATCGGCAAGCTAATACTTGGGTATATTGTAAAACGAGAGCCGGTGACTTTGGGCGGTGCATTCTTATTGGTATCGAAGGCGACTAGCTGCGTATACAAATTAGCATTAAAATCACCATAGTCTTTGTTGCCATTCAATGTTAATTGCGGCAAACGTTCGTATGGATAAGATACGTTATCTAAAGTCTGAAATTTTTGTGCAAGGGCATTAAAATTCCATGTTTCATCAGCATAATTCACATTAAATTGCTGCGGTAACGTCACACGACTAGTCGTCACAATGCGCGTTGATAGGTCTGCAAAATACTCATTATCAGAAACTTTCTCCAGGCTATAGCCAGCAGACCAGCCTTTACCCAAACTCTGTTGGTGTTTTAAGTTTACGTAATATCGATTTTGGCCAGTTTGGTCATCACTTGGCAAGTACTCAAGGTCATCAATGCCCGAAAAATTATCTTCCAAATATCTAAACTCACCTTGTAATTGTACGCCGCGCTTACTCAAAACTCGTGTTGCAAGTGTTGCATCCATATTGGGTGAAATGTTCCAATAGAAAGGTACCGTTAACTCAAAACCACTTTTAGTCGTGGTGCCGTAAGTTGGCGCAAGTAACCCACTTCTACGTTGATCGTTAAATGAGAAGCTAATCCATGGCGTGTAAATTAGCGGCACACCTTTAAATTCAATATAAGCATTTTTGGCTACGGCAGTCTTACTGTAGTCATTCAGGTTTAATTCTTTGGCTTTGATATACCAGTCATCTACACCAGCATCGCAAGTAGTGTAGCGCGCATCTTTCAGTGTTTTTCTATCTTGGCCTTCAAAAATAATAGCTTTTGCATCACCGCGTGCGTTCGATGAGCGAGGTGAGGAGTTTTCATCTGAATTGCCTTGCGACTGATTGCCATCAGACACTTCTGTTGCCAATGAGTATGTGCTTGTTCCACCAATTTGCTGGCTTTGCAAGTTGCCTAAGCTTTTAGAGAATTTTTCAGAACTTTTAACGTTAGTTTGGATTTTCTTAGTATCTGCATTTTCGGTATCTTCAATAATGCTGATTGAGGCGTCTTTAATTTCGCCTATGCTTTCTGATAAGTGCATGTGTAGCTCAGGTCCGGTAAGTTGAGCGCTGCCGACATTGATGCTGGCATTGCCAGTGACATGCAACTCATCATTTTGGACGTTGTAATCTATTAAGTCGCCGGTGATATTTTGTTTGCCTCGGCTGATTTTAGCGTTACCAATCGCCCGCATCTCTCTATCAAG
>JANLZY010000409.1:0-5364 GCA_031359365.1 Methylotenera sp.
AAGAGACAACGCCAACTGACAGTTTGCGCTACCTTTTTATCTTGCCTGTAATTTTTTGGAGAAAACAATGAAAGCCTTAATTCCATTGGTGATCGCCATCACGACACTGGTTATCAACGCCGTCCAATCGCAAACGCCCACCACCGCGTTTACCACCATCGAAGGCGCTACTCTCAAGGCCCGAATGGACGCGGCAACGCGGCAGGGCCAAGCGCGCGGCACACGCTTTTGGGCCGCCTATTCGTTCGACGTGCGCCCACAAGTCAGCACCGACACGGATGGCATCAACACCGGCAACGCAATGTGGGTGAATGGCGTAAGCATCGGCGCGAATTCTGAAACGCGCAACCTCGCAGTATTCCTGCTTTATGACGCCGCTACGATTACGCGGATTGAAGTCTACAATCTGGATCGCAAGCGCGAATACAGCGGCTATCCTGTGTTCTGGCTTGGTCGCGCGAACAACGAAGAGAGCCTGAATTTCCTGCGCGGTTTGGTGGATTCGCAAAGCGACGTGATTGAAATCGTACGTAAGCCTAAAGCAGATCGCGCTAAACAGGTTGTTCGTTTGCCAGATTATGAAGCTGTGGCTCAAGACCCAGTGTTATATGCGCATGCTTCGCGAGTGTTGCACTTGGAAGCCAACCCAGGCAATGCACGTGCTTTGGTGCAAAAACATGGCGATAGAGAAGTGTGGTTAAATCCACCGCCGATTCCGCTTACCACCAAAGAGATGGATTACGTTTACGATATGCCATATGCGCGTAAGCCTCATCCAGCTTATGGCGACGCAAAAATTCCAGCATGGGAAATGATACGTTTTAGCGTGAATATCATGCGCGGTTGCTTTGGCGGTTGCACATTCTGTAGTATTACTGAACATGAAGGTCGTATCATTCAAAGCCGCAGCGAAGCATCAATTTTGAAAGAAGTTGAAGAGATTCGCGACAAAGTCGATGGTTTTACTGGCGTAATTTCAGACCTTGGTGGCCCAACGGCCAATATGTATCGAATTGCTTGTAAATCAGAGACTATTGAGAAAAACTGTCGTAAGTTGAGTTGTGTGTATCCTGGTGTTTGTGAGAATTTGAATACTGACCATACAGCCCTAATTCAGCTATATCGTAAAGCACGTGCCATTAAAGGTGTTAAGAAGATTTTAATCAGCAGTGGCGTACGTTATGACCTTGCAGTGAAATCGCCTGAGTACGTCAAAGAGCTAGTGCAGCATCATGTGGGCGGTTATTTAAAAATCGCCCCGGAACATTCTGAAGAGAATGTACTCAGCAAAATGATGAAGCCCGGCATGGATGCTTACGATGAATTTAAAGCCATGTTTGAAAAGTTTAGTGACGAAGCGGGTAAGAAGCAGTATTTGATTCCTTACTTCATTGCGGCGCATCCGGGCACTACAGATCTAGATATGCTCAACTTAGCGCTTTGGCTGAAAAAATACGATTTTAAACTTGATCAAGTACAAACCTTTACGCCCACACCTATGGCAATGGCCACGGCCATGTATCATTCAGGCAAAAATCCATTACGCAAAGTCACGGCAGATTCTGACGATGTACCGATTCCAAAAGCAGGTAATGTGCGTAAATTGCATAAAGCGTTTATTCGCTACCATGACCCTAATAACTGGCCTATGTTGCGTGAAGCTTTAATAAAAATGGGGCGTGAGGATTTAATTGGTAACGGCAAGCAGCATTTGATACCAGCTTGGCAACCGCTTTCGAACAAGCCGATTACCACAGTGCGGGGTGAAAAACTTGAGCGAACCATTCGACCAAGGCGAGTGTCAGAAGTCAAACGCAAATATTCCTAATCGCTCTTACTAGCTAAGTTGTAAGTATTAGGAGTGTTTGTGTTGCTCACATTCCTAATATCTTAAGGTGGCTTTATGATTTTGCAATGTAAACGGTTATTCAGCGTTTTTCTCATGGTTGGCTTTTTAGCACTTGTTACCACCAATGCTTACGCTGAACAGGGGCTATTCTGGAAAGTAGAGTCGCCTGCTGGTAAAACCAATTACCTTTTCGGCACCATGCATACCGACGATAACCGAGTGACTAACTTCTCGCCAGCCGTTGAAAGTGCGCTGCAATCAGTGGATGAGTTTATGATGGAAACACTAGCACCCAATGACCCTAGCGTATTCATGATGCCAGATGGCGACTTAAAAAATATGCTAACCGAGGCCGAGCTTGATAAAGTCTATGACTTAGCTGAGTTTCACGTGATGCACCGCAACGCTGCAACCCACATGAAGCCATGGTTACTTGCGGTAGTGTTTGATTCACCCAAACCCCTCACGCCATTTGCGCAAGATAATTTGCTTATGACTAAGTCTGAAGATCTTGGTAAAGAGGTGGTTGGGATTGAAAGTACAAAAGAACATTTTGGCGTAATGGATAGCTTTAGTCGCGATGAGCAGCTGACAATGCTCCGCGCGGTATTAAAGCGCACTCCAGAGCAAAAAGAGCGTGATTTTGAATCGCTGATAGCGGCTTATTTAGCAGGCGACAGCAATAAAGTAGCCGCTCTAGACGAAAAAATTACAGGTGGCATGCTTCCACCTGCCTTGTGGGCAAAAATGCGCGCTAAGCTATTGGATGAGCGCAATGTGGTGATGGCGCAGCGTATTGCGGAAGAAGCTAATAGCAAAAGCGTATTTGTTGCAGTTGGCGCCTCACACCTTGCAGGTAAGGGCGGTTTAATCGCTAGGTTGAAAGAAGCGGGCTATAAACTAAGCCCAATTAATTAAGCTTAATAGCATCTAATTAAGGTTTAGTTGTTTATGTGTATTTATTTTGTGCCTCTCAAGTAGAGAAAGTTGGGCAGGGTATACATCGTAACTGCACCAACATAAGTCTCTTGCACCAATATATTGCTTGTTACTTTGGCAAAATAGACTGCTTAAACCAGTTTTTTAAACTGGTTTTTTTACTCAGTAAAACTCTATCTTATGCCACCGACATATTTATGTGGATCTATGATTTCACTTGTATCTTCGTCTTCTTCCTCGAAAGATGGCGTTTGAGTTTTCTTGAAAGCTGTAGTTTCATTTTTAGTCGCGCTTGAGCTGACTAATACTGCTTGTGTAGTCGATAACTTTCCAAACATCAGGATTTCAAAATGATCGACGTATTCATTCAGGTCGGCTAATCCTTGTTCACGAGAAAGCGCAATAATATTTTTGGCATAAACCTCATTTTCAACGAGCCATTTAATATCAATGGTTCTACTTATTTTACGCCTGAGTATTACGCTAATCAGCGCAGCTACTGAAACCTTTTCAGTACTATGTAAAGTCTCTGCCATTACAATATCCTCTCTGCGTGCTGAGTTAGATCAAGCCCATCGTGTTCATCTTCAGCATCAACACGTAAACCAACCAATAGATTTACGATTTTTAAAATAACCAGAGTGACTATTGCACTGTATGCCAAGGTGCTAAATGCCGCTACAGCTTGTAATGCGACATTCGCGTCCAAACCACTTATCGCTTTATCTGCAAAGACGCCCGTCAAGACTGCGCCAACTAAGCCGCCCACACCATGAATACCAAACACGTCCAATGCATCATCGGCTCCTAATAAGCGCTTGAGGCTAGTAGCGCCTAAGTAACAAAGTGCACCACTAGCAACACCAATCGCTAATGCTCCACTCACATTCACAAACCCAGAAGCAGGCGTAATCGCAACTAGACCAGCCACTGCGCCGGAGGCGAATCCCAGCATGGTGATTCTTGATTTAACTAACCATTCGATCAATATCCAGCTTAAGGCTGCCATAGCGGCCGCAATTTGTGTCACCAGCATAGCCATGCCTGCACGACCATCAGCGGCTAATGCGGAACCTGCATTAAAACCAAACCAACCCACCCATAATAGTGATGCGCCAACCAGCGTGTAGACTAGATTGTACGGAATAAAAGGTACTTTGCCATAACCTACTCTAGGGCCTAAGACATAGGCGCAAACAAGGCCTGCGGCACCTGCATTAATATGTACGACTGTTCCGCCAGCAAAGTCCAGCACTCCCATAGAGGCAAATAAACCTGATGGCTCCCACACCCAGTGAGCGTCTGGTGCGTAAACAAATATAGACCAAAGCGTCATGAATAAAAGCATTGCTGTAAAGCGCATGCGTTCGGCAAAGGCACCAACAATTAAGGCTGGAGTAATAATTGCAAATGTCATCTGAAACATGACAAATACTGATTCAGGAATGGTAGGCGCTAAGTGGCTGACTGTGAGTTGACTAGTTGCTTTAATATAACCAAGACCAGATAACATTAAACGATCTAAACCACCGAGAAAGGGAGTTGTTCCAGGTGTAAATGCAATGGTGTAACCAACGAGTATCCAAATAACACTCACCAGACAGCAGATGGCAAAACTTTGCAAAGCTGTAGAAAGCACATTTCTCTTACGTACCATCCCTGCGTAAAACAAGACTAGCCCTGGAATAGTCATTAACAAAACTAGTGCGGTGGAAGATAACATCCATGCCGTGTCACCCGAGTTAATTTTATCAAAACCAACTGAGTAAGGTTTTGTATGCACTACAGCAGCAGGGGCTACAGGAATTACTTCTGCTACCGGAGTCACTGGTTGAGTAGCCTGCTCTGATATGTAAGATGGTGGAGGTGCCAGTTCAGGAGTATCTAATGTTGGCGCATCTGAAGTAGGGCTAGCAGTCACAGCTTCTGGATTAGCGTTTACTTCAGGAGTGGTTGTTTCTGAATATGCCGAAACTGTAATTGTGTTGATAGCTACAACAAAAAGCCATACCCACAGACTTCTATTTTTAGAGAACATAAGTTTTAATTCCTAAATATTTACTATTTTTGTTGGATTGAAATTAACAATTTGAACTATAAAATTAGTTTTAGATATTGTTATATAAATTGATATAAGCAATAAATATGCCTTATTAAATATTATCTTATAGAAACTTTTTAACGTTGTAGTTGATGTTTTCAGGCTGACCCTTAACCGCTTCAACCGCTTCGTTTATTACCTTTGCAGCTTCAGTGCTACCTATTTCAGCCTCTACCCAAGCGCGCAAATGTTTTAAAAATGACTTAAGTTGATCAGGCATATAGCTACGCAATTGTATGGTTTTGCCAGTATTGATGAGCGATAGAAGCTGACTCTGCTGACCTTCAGACCAAGGCATGCTGTGAGTCAGTTCTATTAAGAAGGGATTTAACTTCTGACTTATACCTTTTTCAAAATTTTCTAATAAATCTAGAATTTTAAGAAGTAAGCTTTGAAATGTTAGAAATTCCGGAGAGTTGATAGCTATGTGGCTGAATAGTGCCGTGTAGTTACTATTGTCCAATTCAGTGCTTGA
>JANLZY010000417.1:0-2984 GCA_031359365.1 Methylotenera sp.
GCATGACAGAAAAATATTATTCAGGAAGTCTCTGGCGGAAATGGAATTAAAAACAAAACAGTTGCAAGTAATCGAAATGTAGGCGGCGGGCGCTTCTAACAAAGTTGCTGGTGATGCCGTTGGGATTAGCGATCGCCAGATCAGAAAATGGCGCACAGAACCAACATTTAAGGCAGCACTAAATAAAGCAGCAGCGAGTATAAAAAACGATTCATAGCGTATTTTCTCACAAATTGCGCTCTGTTGTTTTTGTCTAAACCAGCACACGCATAAACATATCGTTTTTGCGAGAAATTTATTTTTATATTTTTTACACTAAGAAAACATAGGTGAGTGATTGCTCACCCTATCTCAACGCAAATACAGGCCTCATTTGTAAGAAAATCTCACCAAAATGGTGCAAAAAGATACGTAAAATTAGTATTGACGTCCACAAAATAAAGGCATAAATTGCTGCTCTAGGCACAACATGTTGTGTTTAAGACGTGTATTTTTCACAAGAATACCAAAAGAATAATAGTTTTTAATTGAAAATCACAGACTTAGCGTAATGTTCTAATAAATAGCGCACAAGTCTACCGTTTAGGAGAGGCATCCATGCTAAAAGCAGTCGAATCAGCAACCGAGTCAAAACCAGATTCCGAAAAAGAAATTCCAATTCAGGCGGTGTCGCTAGATATTTGGGATAAAAAATATCGCCTAAAAACTAAATCTGGCGAACATGTTGATGCTGATATCGACGCTTCATACGCACGTGTTGCACGTGCCTTGGCAGATGTAGAAACCACCGAAGGCAAGCGTGAAGAATGGCATGAGAAGTTTCTATGGGCATTGCGTCGTGGCGCAATTCCAGCAGGTCGTATTACTTCAAACGCCGGTGCTTTAGAGCACAAGCCAGCGACTTCAACCATTAACTGCACAGTGTCTGGCGTGATTTCAGACAGCATGGATGACATTTTAGGCAAAGTGCACGAAGCTGGCTTAACGCTAAAAGCTGGTTGTGGTATCGGTTACGAGTTCTCAACATTGCGTCCAAAAGGCGCATTTGTGGCAGGCGCTGGCGCTTACACAAGCGGCCCGCTCTCTTTCATGGATATCTACGACAAAATGTGTTTCACCGTGTCTAGCGCGGGTGGTCGTCGTGGTGCGCAAATGGCAACCTTTGATATTTCACATCCAGATGTAACTGACTTTATTAAAGCAAAACGTGAAAACGGTCGCTTACGCCAATTCAACTTGTCATGCCTAATCACTAAAGAATTCATGGAAGCGGTAAAAGCGGATGCTGAGTGGAAGCTCGCTTTCCCAGTGACAGAAAAAGAAGCGATTATCGATGGCTTAAATACCAATGATGCCAGCCAAGTAGTTTGGCGCGAATGGCCAATTAAAGGTAAATACCTCACTAAATTAGATGGCGTAGATGCTGGTAAAGTGGCTTGCCGCGTATACAAAACTATCAAAGCACGCCGTTTGTGGGATGTGATTATGTCCTCCACTTACGACTTTGCTGAGCCAGGTTTTATCTTGATTGACCGCGTAAACGAAATGAACAATAACTGGTTCTGCGAAAACATCCGCACAACTAACCCATGCGGCGAACAGCCACTGCCACCTTATGGCGCATGCTTATTAGGCTCTGTGAACTTAACGCGTTTTGTGAAAAAACCATTCACTGACGAAGCGTATTTCGACTGGAAAGAATACCGCGAAGTGGTCGCGATTTTCACTCGTATGCTAGATAACGTGGTTGAAATCAACGGCTTACCACTGCAAGAACAACGCGACGAGATTATGCGTAAGCGTCGTCACGGTATGGGCTACCTAGGTTTAGGTTCAAGTCTGACGATGATGAAACTCAAATACGGTGAGGAAGAATCACTTAAATTCACAGATGAAGTGACTCGCGTAATGGCAGAAGAAGGCTGGAACACAGGCGTGCAATTGGCGGAAGAAAAAGGCCCTGCGCCGATTATGGATGAGAAGTTTGAAGTCACCGCTGACATGCTAGCAAAACGCCCAGAAATGGCGGCTGATGGCATTAAAGTTGGTCAAAAAATCGCTGGTAAAGTGCTGCTCGGTAAATATAGCCGTTATATGCAACAGTTCCCAGAAGGTTTGCGTAACCAAATCGCCGCTAAAGGCGTACGTTTTACGCACCATAGCTCAATTGCGCCAACGGGCACTATTTCACTTTCATTGGCAAACAATGCAAGTAACGGTATCGAGCCATCATTCGCGCACCACTATGCACGTAACGTGATTCGTGAAGGCAAAAAATCTAAAGAGAAAGTCGATGTGTTCTCTTATGAGTTGCTGGCTTACCGTGAGTTGATTAACCCAAATGCAATGCCGTTTAGCGACAAACCAGAAGAGCAACTACCAGATTATTTCTTGGATTCTTCAACCATCATGGCAAAAGCGCACGTAGATATTCAAGCCGCTTCACAAAAGTGGATTGATAGCTCAATTTCAAAAACCATTAACGTACCTACAGATTATGACTTTGAGGACTTCAAAAATATCTATCTGTACGCTTACGATAAAGGCTTAAAAGGCTGCACAACGTTTAGATTCAACCCTGAAGCCTTCCAAGGCGTGCTAGTGACTGAAAAAGACTTAGAAAGCACCACTTACAAATTCACGCTAGATGACGGCGCTGAAATTGAAGTAAAAGGCAACGAAGAGATTGAATACGATGGTGAAATCCACTCGGCCGCTAATTTATACGATGCCCTAAAGGAAGGCTATTACGGCAAGTTTTAAGCTGCTTTGTTTGTTAATACAGCGTTGCGTTTAAGTTTTTAATCCTTATGTACTACTTGTACACTCCGGTAAAAAATCTAAACGCGCCTTGTCTTAACTGCACACGCAACGCTTAAAACAAGAGTAAATATACAGAGGCAAAACCTCTCAAGGAGAAAATAAAATGGCAGTTAAAATTGAAAAGAAAATCGTTGGCTATGCGCTAGTGAATGAGCAAGATA
>JANLZY010000419.1:0-2056 GCA_031359365.1 Methylotenera sp.
AAAAAAACATCATGCTGCTGGCATATATATAAGCTGTGCCCGCGTTTAGCCGCTTCGCGCATGATGGCGATGCTGGTGTCTTTGTAGCTTTTAAGGCTATCTAAAGCATCTAAAATAAAAAGAAGTTTCACGTTTTCTAGCTGTTTAAAGGATCGGTTTCTTGCAACTCAATTGCGGCGGCAAGTAAAGCTAAACGGGCCACTACGCCGTAAGCATAGAAGCGGTTAGGGGCTGCATCTGGCGCTCCTGCGCAGTCGGGTGTAGTACATGGCTTTTCGAAAGCTAATGGCACAAATTGTGAGCCTGGCGCATTGAGGTTTTCATCTATGCCGCGACCTGTATGTACGCGGTAGAATCCGCCAATCACAATTTGTGCCATTAGCTTTTGAAAAGCCATGTACTACACCTGACTGCGCAGGAGCACCAGATGCAGCCCCTAACCGCTTTTATGCTTACGGCGTAGTCGCGCGCTTAGCATTACTAGCCGCAGCAATTGAGTTACAAGAGCAAGATCCTGTCAATCAATAAGGCATGTGACTATGAAACTAGCTATATGAGACTCGCCTTTATTCTGGACCCACTTGAGAACCTCAAAAGTTACAAAGACACCAGCTTAGCCATCATGCGCGAGGCGGGTCTGCGTGGACATGAGTTGTTTGTCAGTATGCAGCATGAACTTTTTTTACGTGGTGCAACAGCCAGAGTTAACGCGAAGAAATTCATTTTCACTGAGCAAGGTTACACATTAGAAGAAGCGATTGAGTACGCGCCAGCAGACTTTGATGGCATTATCATGCGCAAAGACCCCCCATTTGATAACGAGTATCTATACAGCACATATTTACTTGAAATTGCATCTAATCAGGGCGCAAAGGTTTACAACAATCCTAGTGCAATACGCAGTTGGAATGAAAAGTTATCTGTTACTCACTTTCCACAATTTGCACCTGAGTTTTTAGTCACCGCCAATAATGATTTAATCAGAGAGTTTCTAAATACTCACCAAGATATAGTCGTTAAGCCACTTGATGGCATGGGCGGGAGTAGCATATTTAGGTTAAGTTTGACTGATCCCAATATCAGTGTGATACTAGAAATTATTACCGACTTTGGCAAACGCACGATTATGGCACAGCGTTACTTACCCGCAATTTTACAAGGCGATAAACGTATCATTGTAATTGATGGTATTCCGTTACCATATTCATTGGCACGCATCCCTAAAGCTGGCGAAACACGCGGCAATCTGGCTGCGGGTGGCACTGGTGTTGCGCAATTACTTAGCGAACGTGATTTAGAAATCGCCACAACCGTAGGTGAAGTACTTAAGGCTGAAGGCTTATTTTTAGTGGGTTTAGACGTGATTGGCGAGCATTTAACCGAAATCAATGTCACTAGCCCTACAGGCATGGTAGAAATCGCCAAGCAAACCAGCGATCTAGCTCAGCCGTGCAACCCTGCAAGTATCATGCTAGACTCTCTGGAGCGGCATGCCGCATTTTAAATGCGCAGACCATACATTATCATTGCGCTAGTTTCGGCCCTGGTATTTGGCGCCTATCTTCTGTCTCGCGAAGATCCGCTTTACCACACACAAAGTTATGTTTTTGGCACTTTAGTCGACATTAGTATTTACGATGAAGACGAAGAGCGCGCACGTTCACTCTCCAACCATGTACTGCAAGACTTCCAAAGCCTGCATAATCGCTTACATGCATGGAAACCAATCTCTGAAGGAAAACCGAGCGAGTTAGGCCAACTCAATTCGACATTCGAACGTGGCCGTATGCTAACAAATATTAGTCCGGACTTAGTTGCTATGTTAGCTGATGCCAAAGTATTATCCGTTCAATCGCATGGTCTATTTAACCCCGCCATTGGTCATTTAATTAGCACCTGGGGCTTTCAGCGCGATGAGTTTAGTGCTGTTGATATTAATGACAGAAAAGTCAAAAAACTCGTCAAATCGAATCCAAGTATGAGCGACATCGTACTTGATAATAATACCGCTTATAGTAAAAACTCTGCGGTGAAGCTTGATTTAGGTGGCTATGCA